>JANPPM010000140.1:0-16973 GCA_031428495.1 Novosphingobium sp. | reverse complement strand
CCAAAAAAGCCATGCTCCGCCGCTGGCGCATTGGCCAGCACCGCATCGCGCTTGCCGCCGCCAGTCAACGGATCGGCGTTGATCACATCTGCGCGCAGGCGCAGGTGATTTTCGATCACCGCCGTCATCGGCTCCACCCCGGTAACATCGACTTCGCCCAGTTGTTCAACCCAGGCGAGAATGCCGTTGAGTTCAGGCACCATTGCCGCAAGTTCTGCCTCACCCAGCTTAAGCCGGGCAAGACCGGCGATTTTGGCGACGGTTGCAGTATCGACTGACATATATGCGGGCCTATTGCTGCGGCGGCGAGGCGCCCTGAGGCACGCCTTGCGGCATGTTTGGCGGCGGCGCGCCGGGGCCGCCCTGCTGCATCTGTTGCATTTGCTGCATCTGGCGCTGTTGTTCCTCAATCTCGGCGTGGCTGCGGAAATCGATCAGTTCGATGTCGAAGGTCAGATCGGTATTCGGCGGAATCTCGCCCGCCTGCTTGTTGCCATACGCCAGCTCTGACGGGATCAGTACCGTGTATTTGCCGCCGCGCTGCATCTGCATCAGCGCCTTTGTGAAGCCCGGAACCACGCCCTGCAGCGGGAACACGGCCTGCTGCTGCTGGTCGAACACCTTACCATCAGGCAGCGTGCCCTTGTAATTAATCAGTGCGACATCCTCGATCGTCGGCGAAGCCCCCTTGCCAGCGACCAGTGTCTGCACATTGACCGCTGCGGGCAGCGATGCATAAGCGATCCCGCCCGCCGCCAGCGCGACAACGGCAACCCCCAGCCACAGCTTGCCGAGCGAACCCTTGGCGATGGGCTGGAGCGGAACGCGGGTGATTTCGGTCATCGTATAATCCTGTAGCAGACAGCAAAAAGGGCGCGGGGTGTGTCCGCGCCCTCATGGCTCAAGGCGGCGGCGCGTTCAAGCACCGAGCCTAAGAAGAAGATATATAACGCTGGTTACTTGATACCGTCGCGCTCGGCCCGCTTGCGGTCCATCTTGCGTGCGCGGCGAACCGCAGCCGCTTTTTCGCGGGCGCGCTTCTCGCTGGGCTTTTCGTAGTGCCGGCGTAGCTTCATTTCACGATAGACGCCCTCGCGCTGCAGCTTCTTCTTGAGCGCGCGCAGAGCCTGATCGACGTTGTTATCGCGGACCATAATTTGCATAAACCGGAACACCTCAATCACAAAAGACCAGAACCCCACCCTGAATGCGGGGGATTGCCTTAAGAAATACGAAAAACAGGCCGAATCCGCAAGGGACTGGCACGAACGAGTGGCGCGCTAGCAAAGGTGCCAGGCGATGGCAAGGGGCGAGGAGCCGCTTTCCTATCAGGCCCCTTTCCGGCTAAGGCGCGCGCTATGTCCACGCCCGGCTTCCTTTCTGCCTCGCTGTCTGTCACTCTAGGCGGCGCGATTGGCGCGTGGCTGCGCTTTGCGGCGGGCCGGTTGATTGGTCCTGCGGCATTTCCCTATGCCACGCTCATGGTCAACATCGCTGGCTGCTTTGCGATGGGATTGCTGGCAGGCTGGCTGGCGCGGCAGGATGCCAGCGGCGAGGGAATGCGGCTGCTGCTTGGCGTCGGCGTACTCGGCGGATTCACTACGTTCTCGGCTTTCAGCCTTGAGATCGTCACTTTGGCACAACGCGGCGCAGTCGGGCTGGCGGCACTCTATGTCGCCTTGTCGATTGCCGGCGGCGTGATCGGCTTGATCGCAGGCCTTACACTGATGCAAGGCGCAGCATGACCGAACCAAAAATTCCAGAGCAAGCAAAAACTGGCGACCAGAACGTCCGCCAGTTCACCATCGGGGCAGATGACGACGGCGCGCGGCTCGATCGCTGGTTCAAACGCCACCTGCCCGAAGTTTCGTTCGCCATGGTCAGCCGCTGGGCGCGCACCGGGCAGATCCGGCTCGATGGCAAGCGCGCGGGCGTCGATGAGCGAATCGCAGCGGGGCAAGTGCTGCGCGTGCCCCCGGGCGGCGCGGCTCCCGAACGCAAGAGTGGCCCGGTGCGCAAGGAATTGTCCGCAGACCAGATCGCAGCGGCCGAAGCGATGGTGCTGACGCAGGACCGCGCGGCGATTGTCCTCAACAAGCCGCCGGGTCTGGCAACACAAGGCGGCACTGGCACCAAGGAGCATGTCGACGGGCTGCTCGATGCCTATGCGGGAACGGGCCCGCGCCCGCGCCTTGTCCACCGGCTCGACAAGGACACCTCCGGCGTGCTGCTGATTGCCCGCACACCCGGCAGCGCGGCCTATTTTTCCAAACGCTTTTCCACACGATCTGCCCGCAAGATCTATTGGGCGCTGGTTGCAGGCGTTCCCGATATTCAGGACGGCCTGATCGAGCTGCCTTTGGCCAAACAGCCCGGCAGCGGCGGCGAAAAAATGATGGTCGATGAGAGCGAACACGGCCAATCCGCGCGCACCCGCTACCGGGTGATCGATCAGGCGGGCAATCGCACCGCCTGGGTCGAATTGCAGCCGCTGACCGGCCGCACACATCAGTTACGCGTGCATATGGCCGCGATCGGTCATCCGATTGTCGGCGACGGCAAGTACGGCGGGCCCGATTCGTTTCTCACCGGCAGCATCAGCCGCAAGATGCACCTTCATGCCCGCCGCCTGATCATCGACCATCCTGATGGCACGCCGCTCGATGTGACCGCCCCCCTGCCCGATCACTTTGCCGCGAGCATGGAACAGCTGGGCTTTGACGAGGAACAGGGTGCAGATCTGCCCGAAGCACCCAAACTTGCTCCCCACGAAGCCAAGAAGACAGCGGCCAAGGCGCATGCCAAGCAATACCGCAAGGAACGTCGCGGCGAGCGGCGCGGCCGCAAAAGCGGCGAGCGTGGCCCGGCGGGCAAGGATGGAGGCAAGCCGCCCGCAAAGTCGGCTGCAAAGCCGACAGGGAAACGGCCTGCCAAACCGGCTGCCCAGCACTCTGGCAAACCGCCAGCACGGCCCACCGCGAGGAAGCCCAAGAGCTGATGCGGCGTCTCGCTGTATTCGATTGCGATGGCACCATGATCGACGGGCAGGCCAGCATCTGCACGGCGATGGAACAGGCCTTCGGCCAGTTCGGCCTGCCCCTGCCCGCGCGCAATGATATACGCCGTGCGGTCGGCCTGAGCCTGCCCATGGCAATCGCGCGGCTGCTGCCCGATGCCGAGGTCAAACAACATCTCGCGCTGACCGACGCCTACAAGGTGGCATTCCGCGCCGCACGGCAGTCCGGCGAGTTGCAGCAGCCGCTCTATGACGGCATCACAGACCTGCTCGACCAGTTGCGCGAAGCGGGCTGGCTGCTGGGCGTCGCCACCGGCATGTCGCAGCGCGGGCTGGAACACTGCCTTGCCATGCACAACATCACCGCGAAGTTCGTCACCTTGCAAACCGCTGATTACCACCCTTCAAAGCCGCACCCGTCAATGTTGGAGGCTGCATTGGCCGAGGCCGGGGTTGCTGCCACTGATGCGGTGATGATCGGTGACACCATATACGATATGGCGATGGCCGGTGCTGCCGGAGTGCGTGCCATCGGGGTTGACTGGGGCTATCACGAACGCGCCGAACTGATCAGCGCGGGCGCACAGGCGGTCGCTGCCAATCCGGCACAATTAGGGGAGTTTCTGCTGCGATGAACAAAGACCTGTCGGGCGCGCCCGAGCCCACCGCGCTGGAAAAAAAGCGCTTCATGGCGATCCAGATGATGCGGCTGGCTGGAGCAGCGCTGATCCTGTTCGGGGTGCTGATCAGCGGCGGCAAGATCGACCTACCGCCACTGCTGGGCTATGTCATTGTGCTGGCTGGCATATTCGACCTGCTGATCATGCCGAGAATGCTCGCCCGGCGCTGGCGAACTCCGCCGCAATGAAGCGGTTCTACAAGGCGGTAACCTGCGAACAAACCGACGGCGGATGGCGGGTGCTGCTCGATGGGCGCGCGATCAAGACCGCCAGTGGCAAGCCGCAGCTTGTCCCGACATTGGCGCTTGCCGAGGCAATGGCAGCTGAATGGGAGCAGCAGGGCGAGGAAATCGATCCCGCTGCGTTTCGCTACCGCGATCTGGCTGACTACGCACTGGATGTGATTGCCCCGGACCGCGCAATGGCGATTCAACACATGCTACGCTTCGCAGAGACCGACACGCTATGTTACCGCGCTGATCCCGAAGACGCGCTGCACGCGCGCCAACTCGAAGTTTGGGAGCCGCTGCTGACCGCTGCTGAGCACCGCTGGGACATCCATTTTGCGCGCATTTCAGGGGTCATCCACCAAGCCCAGCCGCCAGCCACTCTCGCGCGGCTATCGGCAGTGCTGGCGGCGGAGAACGACCTGTCGCTAGCCGCGCTGCAAACCCTCGCCAGCCTCGCTGCTTCAATGGTGATTGGCCTCGCCGCGCTTGCGCCGGCTGCAGACCCCGAGGCGCTCTGGAATGCGGCCAATCTGGAAGAAGACTGGCAAGCGGAACTGTGGGGGAAGGACGCCGAAGCAGAGGTGCTGCGGGCGTCTCGGTTTGAGGTGTTTTCGGCGGCAGCGCGGTTTGCCGCGCTTGCTCGCAACTGAACTCCGGCAGCGCTCAGCTCACCCAGTCAGCCACCTGCTTGGCAACGTCATTCGCTGCGCGGTTCAGCGCAGGCGCAATCGCCGCCGCGTCTGGCGTAATCCCGGGCACCACCGCCTCGAACCGCCGCGCCTCGACTGCGCCCCTGCCGTCGCTGCGCAGGGCGTCGTAGCGCACCACTACCGACTGGCGGCGCGCGTCGTACCCCATATCAAGCAGGCGCCCGGCCAGCGTGGTCTTGCTGGTCGCGGCCTCAAAGCCGCCTTCGAGAACCAGCCGCTTGCCGCGCGCACGGATGGTTTCGGCGAGCAGCTGGCGGAACAGCCGCGACGGGCGCTCAACCCAGACCGCGTCAGTCAGATAGGCAATGCTGGTATCATCGACCTGCACCGGAATGCGCAGCACATCGAGTTTACGCGCAGCTTCGGGATCAAGCACCACCAGCGCGTCGGTGATCGTCCCGCCGACCATCGCGCCAGATGAAGGGCTTTGTTCCGCAGTCAGTCCGACCAGCATCTTGGGGGCCTTGCCCCCCAGGCTGATGCAGCCCGCCGTTGCCAGCAGTGCTGCGGCCAGCGCCGCGTTGCGGGTCCAGCGGACGGCTTCGCTGCGTGTCGTTCTTGCAATCATGGCTTGAAATCCGGAAGTTTGGTGCCGCTGGTCAAGGCACCGGCCCCCTGTTCATCGATTTTTTCAGTAAGATTGCGCAATGACCGGGTAGCGGTGCGCAACTCGCGCAAGCTCGCTTCTGCCTCGGGCAAGGTGGTGGTCGAAAGGCGGCGCGCTGCAGGTGAGGCCTCTCCCAGCGTGGTCTGCAAGGCATTCGCGGCCGCCTGAACCGAACGCAGCGAACTGCGAAGTTCCCGCGACACCGAGCCTTCCTGATCGCCCAGGAAGGTATTTGCCGAATCGGCCGCCTTATCGAAGCTGGCCAGCGTATTGGTTGCCTGCCGCAGCGTGGTTTGCAGTTCAGTAAGCGCACGCTTCATCTCGGGCGTAGTCTCTGCGAGGCTGCCAGTTAGCTTGTTGGTATTAGCAAGGATACCTTTGAACTGGACCTGATTTTCGTCCGACAATACAGTGTTAAGCCGCTCTGAAAGCGTCGCCAGTCGCTCAAGCAGCACCGGAGCGCTGCTCAGGATTGCGCCTAACCCGCCGCGCTTGGTCGGGATCACCGGCACGCCCTCAGGGCACACCGCAGCATAGTTTTTCTCCGGGCATTCAATGGCAGCTGCGTCCTTGACTGCGCCTTCGAGCAGGATGTCGGCTACCCCGGTGAAGCTGCTTTGCATCGTGGCTGTGGTGCCAACGAGGATCGGCACCTGCCGGGCAACACTTATCCGTACCCGCACAAAGCTGGGATCGCGCGGCCACAATTCGATCTCATCGATCTTGCCGATCGGCACCCCCGAAAACGTCACCGGCGCGCCCTTGGCGAGGCCATTGACCGACTGGTTGAAAAAGATGTCGTAGCGCTTGAGTTCGCCGTCATTGAGCCGCGCGATCCAGATGAAGAACGCCGCCAGCCCCGCCAGCAGCGCCAGCGTCACCGCCCCGACAACAACATGATTAGCCCTAGTTTCCATTGCGCCGCCTTATGCCTTTTTCACAACGGGATTGTCCATCGCCGTAACCCTGTCGACCGACGCCTTGGCCGCGCGGCCGCGAGGTCCGTTGAAATATTCCTGGATCCACGGATGATCGAGCGCGAGAAGCTCCGGAATAGTGCCCACCGCGATCACCTGACGGTCGGCAAGCACCGCCACCCGGTCGCAGATTTCATAGAGCGTATCGAGATCGTGGGTGATCAGGAACACCGTCAGCCCGAGCGTATCCTGCAATTCGCGGATCAACTCATCGAATGCCGCCGCGCCAATCGGATCGAGCCCGGCGGTCGGCTCGTCAAGGAACAACAGCTCAGGATCGAGCGCAAGCGCACGCGCAAGGCCCGCACGCTTCCGCATCCCGCCCGACAACTCGGATGGGTATTTGAACGCTGCTTCGTCGGGAAGGCCCGAAATCTTGACCTTGAAACGCGCGATTTCACCGCGCAGTCTATCGCTGATTTCGGGGTAAAATTGCCGCAGCGGGACTTCGATGTTTTCTTCCACAGTCAATGTCGAAAACAGCGCACCGCCCTGAAACAGGACACCCCAGCGCGAGCGCACGTCAATATCGTCTTCTTCCGATCCATCGAGGATCGAACGCCCCAGCACTTCGATCGTTCCCGCATCGGGCCGCTGAAGCCCGATGATCGAGCGCATGAGCACCGATTTGCCAGTGCCCGATCCACCGACGACTCCAAGGATTTCACCGCGCCGCACGGTCAATGACAGTTCATCGTGCACCACCGCTTCACCGAAGCAATTGCGCAGATCTTTGACCACAATCGGAAACTCGGCGGGCGTTTCAGTCATCCCCAGCCCACAACACTGAAGAACACTGCAAAAAAGGCATCGAGCACGATCACCATGAAAATCGCGGAGACCACCGCCATCGTCGTGCGGCGTCCGACTTCTTCCGAATTCGATTTGACCTGCATCCCGTGATAGCAGCCCGAAACCGCGATAATCAGCCCGAACACCGGGGCCTTGATCAGGCCGACCCAGAAGTCCTTGATCGGCACCACTTCCTGAATGCGGGTGAGGAAGGTGAAAAACGGAATCTCAAGTTGAAACGCCGAAATCACCGCGCCGCCGATGATCGCGCAGACCGAGGCATAAAATCCAAGCAGCGGCATCATGATCATCGCGGCGAGCACCCGCGGCACCACCAGTGCTTCAGTCGGGGAAACCCCGATAGTGCGCATGGCGTCGACTTCTTCAGTCAATTTCATCGTTCCGAGCTGCGCCGCAAAGGCGGAACCCGAACGGCCAGCAACCATGATCGCGGTCATCAGCACGCCCAGTTCGCGGAGCGCGAGACGGCCTGTCAGGTTGATCGTGTAAAACTCGGCGCCGAACTGCTGCAATTGCACCGCGCCCTGCTGGGCAATCACAATCCCGACGAGGAACGTCATCAGCCCGATGATGCCGAGCGAGGTTATGCCGACCAGTTCCATCTGGTGCACCAGCGCCTTGACGCGCAGCCGCCCGGGATGGCGCAGAATTGAGCCGAACGAGGAGACTACACCGCCCAGGAAACCAATGAGCTGGTACGTACCCGCTGAGCCGTCGTAAACCTTGCGCCCAAGGAAGCCCGCGAGGGATTCGAACGGAGTGGGAGCGTCCTCGATTTGCTCGTCATCGCCGCGCGCCTGGCTGACAGCGGCAATCAGCCGCCCCGCATCGTCGCTCGCTCCGGTTATTTCGGCCTGCCAGTCGCGGGAAAAGCGCCAGGCGATCCATGCGCCCGCTGTGTCGATCTCGCTCACCTGACTGAGATCGAGCTTGGCCACTTGCCCGCCAACAGCCTCGAGCCGAAGGTCGATATCGCCGAGCGACGAAACGCGCAGCGGTCCGTGGAGCGCCACTGTGGCCGCGCCCCCTTCCCCCGCCTCGGTTGTAAAATCAGCCCACTCGCGCATTGCGGAGCCAGTGATGGTCGAAAACCCGTCGCGCGGCAAGCGCGCCTTGCGCGGCACGCCCGCCGCTGGCAAAGCCCGGCGCCATGACTGCAAGCACCCTCGACAAGACCTTCGATCCCGCCGCCATCGAGGCGAAATGGTATGCCCATTGGGAAAATGCGGGCCTGTTCCGCCCTGCCCGCCCGGATGCCGTGCCGTACACTATCGTCAATCCGCCCCCCAACGTCACCGGCAGCCTGCATATCGGCCACGCGCTGGATAACACGCTGCAGGACATAATGATCCGTTACGAGCGGCTGCGCGGCAAGGATGCCCTGTGGGTGGTCGGCACCGATCATGCCGGAATCGCCACCCAGATGGTGGTCGAGCGTCAACTTGAAGCGGCGCAGGACAAGCGCACCAATTACACGCGCGAGGCCTTCATCGACAAGGTTTGGGAATGGAAGGCGGAAAGCGGCGGCACGATCACCGGCCAGTTGCGGCGGCTGGGCTGTTCGATGGACTGGTCCCGCGAGCAGTTCACCATGTCGCCTGAATTCACACGAGCGGTGACCAAGGTTTTTGTCGATCTGTATAACCAAGGGCTGATTTACCGCGACAAGCGGCTGGTCAATTGGGATCCCAAGCTCAAGACCGCGATTTCCGACCTTGAGGTGGAAACGCGCGAGATCAAGGGGCATTTCTGGCATTTCCGCTATCCGCTGGCGGATGGGGTGAAGCTGGACAGCGGCGCGGACCACATCGCTGTCGCCACCACCCGGCCCGAGACTATGCTGGCCGATATGGCGGTGGCGGTCTCTGCCGAAGACCCGCGTTATGCCAGCGTGATCGGCAAATTTATCGAACAGCCGCTCACCGGACGGCGCATTCAAATCGTCGCCGATGAGCATGCCGATCCCGAACTGGGCAGCGGCGCGGTGAAGATCACCCCGGGGCATGATTTCAACGACTTTGAGGTTGGCAAGCGCGCAGGCTTCAAACCCGGCGAGATGCTCAACATGTTCGATGCCGAAGCGAAGGTGGTGCAGACCAGCGATGGCCTGATCCCGGACAAGTATCTGGGGCTGGACCGGTTTGTCGTGCGCGACATGATCGTGGCGGACCTGAAGGCAGCAAGCTGCCTCGTGCCGCATGTGTCAAAGAACAAGGACGGCGAGGAGATTGCGGCTGACGCAGAACCGCGCACCATCCAGACGCCCTACGGGGACCGCGGCGGCGTGGTGATCGAGCCGTGGCTGACCGACCAGTGGTATGTCGATGCCGCGACCTTGGCGCAGCCGCCGATGCAGGCGGTGCGCGACGGGCGGATCGAGATTGTCCCCAAGACCTGGGAGAAGACGTTTTTCAACTGGATGGAGAATATTCAGCCTTGGTGTGTGTCTCGGCAATTGTGGTGGGGGCACCGGATTCCGGCTTGGTATGGTTGGGATTTTGATGGCCAATCAACTGACGCAATATTTGTGGCTGAGAATGAGCAGGGTGCAATTCAACAGGCTCAAGCCCGGCATCCTGGTCGCTCAGTGGTTGTCTGTGATAACTTGGGCGAGGCATTTAACTACAGCATCAACGACCGCCGCAATCTCTATCTGATCGTCCGCGACAATGACGTCCTCGACACCTGGTTCTCGTCCGCGCTCTGGCCCTTCGCCACGCTGGGCTGGCCGCAGGACGCTACAAAAGCCCTCCCCCTTGAGGGGGAGGTTTGGGTGGGGGTGAACGACGCTCATTCAACCAGCGGCGGAACCCCCACACCCCAACCCTCTCCCCACCGGGGAGAGGGGGCTGGTCGCTCCTTGTTGCAGCGCCATTACCCCGGCGATCTCCTGATCTCCGGCTTCGACATCCTGTTCTTCTGGTGCGCGCGGATGGCGATGCAGGGGATGCATTTCAATGACGGCCAGGTGCCGTGGAAAAAACTCTACCTCCACGGCCTCGTGCGCGCGGCGGATGGCCAGAAGATGTCCAAATCAAAGGGCAATGTCGTCGATCCACTGGTGCTGATCGATGAATACGGCGCGGATGCCCTGCGGTTTTTCATGGCGGCGATGGAGAGCCAGGGCCGCGATGTGAAGATGGATAAGGCCCGCATTGAGGGCTATCGCAACTTCGCCACCAAGCTGTGGAACGCCGCGCGGTTCTGCCAGTCCAACGGCATCGGCGCGAGTGCGACTGTGGAAGCCCCGCCCGCCACGCTCGCGGTGAACAAGTGGATCATTGGCGAGGTGGTCGAGACAGTGGCCGCGCTCGACAAGGCACTAGCCGACCTGCGCTTTGATGCGGCGGCGAACGCGATATATCACTTCGTGTGGGATCAGTTTTGCGACTGGTATATCGAACTGATCAAGGGGTCGTTCGACGCGGAAACCAAGGCAGTTGCCGGCTGGGTGCTCCACCAGATTCTGGTGATGCTGCACCCTCTGATGCCGTTCGTCACCGAGGAACTGTGGGGCGCTCTTGGGGACCGGGAGAGCTATCCCCTGATTACGGCTAAGTGGCCTGAGCCGGGAGCTACAGTGGATTTGGAAGCAAAGCGCGAGGTCGAATGGCTGATAAAACTCGTTGGCGAAATAAGAGCTACTCGCACCGGGCTGAATGTCCCGCCCTCAGCAAAGCTCGAAATGCTGCCAATGGCAGACGCCTCTGATGAAGTTTGGATAGCACTGAAGGCCAACGAGACCGCTATCGAGAGATTGGCGCGGGTAACTCTGCGCACTCACTCACTCGGCGTTGAGGGTTCGGTCGCACAGGTCGTCGCAAGTGGTGTTACCTACATGCTCCCCCTCGAAGGCATCATCGACATCGCCGCCGAAAAATCCCGCCTCGCCAAGGCGCTCGAGCTGTCTACCAAGGAAGCCAAATCGCTGGAAGGGCGCCTCAATAACCCCGCTTTCGCCCAAAAGGCCAAGCCCGAAGCTGTCGAAAAGGCCCGCGCCGATCATGCCGCCCATGCTGCCGAGGCTGAGCGGCTGGGCGCGGCCTTGGCGCGGTTGGGGTGAGGGGCGTTCCTCCCTCCTCCCCCTTGATGGGGGAGGGATACGCAGGCTTGCGAGCTTGCTCGCTAGCCGCAGTTGGGTGGGGGTGTGTTCTCGGTCGGGCGCGGCGGATGGGGCACTCTCACCCCCATCCAGCTACGACTAGGCGGCAGAGCCGCCAAGTCTGCACATCCTTCCCCCATCGAGGGGGAAGGAAGGCACTGTGCTAACCCTCGCCGCCACCACGCCCGGCGAACCCGAGATTTTCGCCTCACTGCAAGGCGAAGGCCCTTCCGCAGGCAAGCCCTGCGCCTTCATCCGCCTGTCCCGCTGCAACCTTGCCTGCGTGTGGTGCGACACGGCCTACACCTGGCGGTTTGATGGCGACACCCGGCCCCACCGAGATGACACAGCGTTCGAGCGCAAAGCCAATCAGGTCGAAATGATCGAGGCGGACGCTGCCGCACAGATCGCCGCGCTCGGCCAGCCGCGCCTTGTCATCACCGGGGGCGAGCCGCTGCTTCAGGGTGCCGCGCTCGCCCGGATGATTACGCTGCTTCCGCCAATGCTGATCGAGATCGAAACCAACGGCACAGTTGCCCCCGCGCCCGCGCTCGATGCTCTCGTCCAGCAATACAATGTCAGTCCCAAACTGGCGCACAGCGGCAACGCCGCAGACCTCGCGCTGATCCCCGAGCGCCTTGCCGCATGGGCAGCCGACCCGCGCGCATGGTTTAAATTCGTCATCGCAGCGCCCGATGATCTCGAAGAAGTCCTCGCGCTCCAGCAGGCCCACGCCATCCCGCCATCGCGCATTTTCCTGATGCCCGAGGGCCGCGACAGCGAGACGGTGCGTGCGCGGGGGCGATGGCTGGCACCACTTTGTTCAGAATACGAATTTAACTTTTCCGACCGCTTGCATATCCATCTCTATGGAGACACGAGGGGGACGTGAGCGACGCCCCCCTTCTCGATGATCCTGAACTCGCGGCAAAGGCCGCTGAGCTATCGTCGATGCGCGGAGATCTGACGCAGGGCCCGGTGGCAAAAACGCTGTTCCTTTTCGCCCTGCCGACCCTGGGATCGAACGTTTTGCAATCGCTCAACGGCTCAATCAGCGCGATCTATGTTGGCAAGTTTCTGGGCGAGAACGCCTTTGCCGCCGCTGGTATTTCCACGATGGTGATGTTCCTCGTTTTCTCCAGCGTGTTCGGGCTGGCCATGGCGGCAACGATCATGATCGGTCAGGCGATGGGCCGGCGCGATCTGGCCGAGGTGCGCCGCACCATTGGCGCGACCATGGGCACCTTCCTGATCGCCAGTCTGGTGATCGCGCTGCTCGGCGGGCTGCTGGTGCCGCCGATCCTGCGGCTGCTGGCGACCCCGGCAGCGGCTTTCGATCACGCGGCGCAATTCCTCAAAGTGGTGTTCATCGGGGTACCTTTCGTGTTCATTACCGTGCTGCTGCAATCGGCGATGCGCGGCGTGGGCGATGCGGTGACGCCGTTATGGAGCACGGTGCTCAATCTGGTCCTCTCGCTGCTGCTCAATCCGCTGTTCATTCTGGGCTTTGGCCCGGTTCCGCCGATGGGCCTGGCGGGTGCCGCCTGGGCCGGTGTGGCGGCCAATGCCGTCTGCATGGTGTTCATGTTCGTACGAACCTATCAGCTCGATCTGCCGATCCGGCTGCGCGGGTCTGAATTGCGGCTGTTGCGTCCCGACTGGGCCCATATCCGGCCAGTGCTGACGATTGGCGTGCCGATGAGCATTTCGATGGTGATCATGGCCATGTCAGGGCTGGTGATGATGGGGCTGATCAACCGCGAAGGCGTGGAGACGGTCGCCGCCTTCAACGCGACCAACCAGATATGGTCCTATATCCAGATGCCTGCCTTTGCCGTCGCCAGCGCGGTCAGCGCGATGGCGGCGCAGAATATCGGTGCGGGACGCTGGGACCGGATCGGGCTGCTGACCCGCGTCGGCGTCGGCGCCAACATCGTGCTGACCGGAGTGCTGGTCGTGGTCATGCTGCTGACCGACCATTTTCTGCTGAGTCTGTTTCTGCCGCAAGGCAGCGCGGCGATAGGCATTGGCGAACACATCAATGTGCTGATCGGCTGGTCTTTCGTGCCGATGGGCATATCTATGGTGATCACATCGACTGTGCGCGCAAACGGGGCGGTGCTGATGCCCCTGCTGATCCTGATATTCTCAGTGATAGTGGTGCGAATGATCGTCGGCTTCAGCCTCTATCCGCAATTCGGAGCCGATGCGATCTGGGCCGCGTTCATGTCCAGCAGCACCGCATCGGCCCTGTTTTCTGCGGCCTATTATCTGCACGGCGGCTGGCGCAAAAACCAGATCACCGCGCCAGACGCACCAGCGCACTAAAGCCTATCGGCCCAGAGCTTACCGTCCTTGGGCACGCCAGCGCTGAACGGTGCGTTCGACCATTTCCTCTTCGCCGCCGGTCTTGCTCCACAGTTCGACGAATGAGGGGTCTTCGGATGACGGCCGCTTGTATTCCTCAAGATCATCGAAGCTGACGCGGATCGGCACGGAGACGCCCTCGCCGCAGACGATGCATTCGCGGTTGCGCAAGGCGGGTATCGAATCGAGAAAGCCGCGCGCGCCTTCAGGCATCGCTGCCTTCACAAAGGCCTGATCGCGCTCGTTGTTCAGCCGCATCGAAATGATCGTGCCGCACTGCGAGAGCACGCCTTCGGCCAGATCGGACGGGCGCTGGGTAATCAGCCCCAGGGCAACACCATATTTGCGACCTTCCTTGGCTATGCGTGAGAGGATCTTGCCGACTGACGAGCCATCGGCGTTCTTCTCGTTGGGCACGTAGCGGTGCGCTTCTTCGCAGACCAGCAGGATCGGACGGGTCTTTTCCTCGCGCGACCAGATGGCAAAATCGAACACGAGTCGGCTGAGCACAGCGACCACAGTCGAGGTAACTTCCGACGGTACGCCGGAGACGTCGATGATCGAAATCGGCTTGCCGCGCGCGGGCATGCGAAAAATCTTGGCGATGAATTCCGCCATGGTGTCACCGACCAACATGCCGGAGAACATGAACTGATATCGCGGGTCGCTCTTGAGTTCGTCAAGCTTCGACTTGATCCGCTGGTAAGGCGCGGTTGTAGTTGACTTGTCGAGCTTACCCATCTCGTTCTGAAGGATCGCGGTCAGATCGGTCATCAGGTAAGGGATCGGGGTATCGACCGTGACCTTGCCAAACCCTTCGGACAGGCGGCTCTTCTGGCGCGCTTGCTGCAGGCACTTTGAAAGAATTTCGGTGTCTTCCATCCGGTTGGCGCCCGACGAGGTCAGAATGATCTCGCAGTGCTCTTCGAAGTTCATCAGCCAATAGGGCATTTGCAAATTGCTGACGTCGAGGATGACGCCGGTATCGCGGAATGCCGCAGCATATTCGCCGTGCGGATCGACCATGATGATATGGCCTTCGGGCGCAGCCTCGCAAATCCGGTGCAGGATCAGCGCGGCGCTGGTCGACTTGCCGGTGCCGGTTGATCCCAGCAAGGCAAAGTGCTTGCCCAGCATGGCATCGACATAGAGCCCGGCGCGGATGTCATTGGTCGGATAAACGGTGCCGATCTGGATTGAGTTACGTCCATCACTGGCATATATCTGACGCAAGTCGGCCGTCGTGGTGGCATAAACCAGCGCACCAGGGATTGGATAGCGCGTAACGCCGCGCTTGAACCCGTGAAGCTTGCCGGTCAGTCGCTCCTCATCGCCCTCACCCAGGAAATCTACTGCCGCCAGAATGCCGCCGGGAGTATTGGCATCTTGCTTCTGATTGCGCAGCGTGGCGAGCAGCCATGTATTGCCGACTTTGATCTTGACCTGGCTGCCAACCTGCCCGGCCAGCGCAACTGTCGGATCACTGCTGGCGGCGCAATCGTTGAGCCGGTTAAGATCGATAGCGATGTGGCTGCCGCCACCAGAAATTTCGAGAACCATGCCGATCGGATCACTGGCATAATCGATAGCGGGCGCGCTCGGCGCTCCTGCTAGGTCTGCCGGGGTAGCGGCATTTGCTTGGCCGAAGTTATGTATGCTCATGTCCGACATAGGCTGCTCGCCATTCCTCTTCGCGGTACTTGGCCTGGAGCCTAGGTCCGAGGAGTTAATTTCGGCCTAAACCAAAGCAAATAGCCGCCCTGCAACCCAGCCCATGAACACCGATATAGCCACGGCCATCAGTCCATAGAGAAACGAATAGTTCTCGGCGAACTGGGCAATCGCACCTTCAAAGCCAAGCTTGCGTACCTCAATCGCGCTGATCGCTGATGCAACCACACGCCCCCGCGAAACAGCGAAAGTCTCAGCAGTATAGCGCCCCGTCTCAACGCTGGACGGGAGGGCAATTCGCGCCTGATACAGCACCTGCTCGCTGACTTTTACCCCGCTCTCATCCTGCCGGTAAAAGCCGCCGCGCGATTTCAGATCGACCAGCCCTGCCGCAAAGCTCTGCAAGGACTTCGGATCGATGGCACCAGTGGGCGACAATTGCAGCCATGGCAGGCCCAGCTCGTAAATCGCGGCGGTTTTGCTGTCGACGATCTTGGCGATCGGCCGGGTTGATGCGACCGCGAAATAAGAGGGGACAGAATGCAACTCTGTGCTCGCCGCATTGATCCAGATGCCTGCGATCTTGCGCTTTTCGCGCAGGATAATCGGGCTGCTCGGCCCCTTGAGGACGACGACGATATCGTAATCCTGCCCAGCGCGGGTGCCATCAGGACTCAGGATTGCCCCGAACAGCAGTAGCTCCGCTCCAGTAAAGCCTTGTCGCACCCGGATCTCATGCTGCGAAACCTCGGGCACCAGGATCGGATCGCGCGCGCCGCCGAGCAGAATAAGCACTAGCAAAGCGAGAAAGATCCTCATTTCAGAGTGACCGTGAATATCTCTTCAGGCCGGTAGCCAAGGCCAAACGCCAGCCGCAATGCAACCAGCAGGACAATTCCGGCGAGTGCGAGCCGCAGATACTCGGGCTTGGCCTTCTGCGCGAAATGCGCGCCGATCTGCGCGCCTGTGACCGACCCGATCAGCAGTAGAACCGCGAGCACGATGTCGACCGCTTTAGTGGTCAGCGCATGCATCATCGTGGCCACCATGGTGACAAACAGGATCTGGAATAGCGATGTTCCCACTACAACGCTGGCGCTCATGCCCAGGATATAGAGCATCGCGGGCACCAGCACGAAACCGCCGCCGATCCCCATCAGCATGGTCAGAATGCCAGTCAGCACCCCCAGCAGAAAAGGGGCAAGCGGCGAAATATACAGCCCCGATTTGTAGAACCGCCACCGCATCGGCAGGCTGGAAACCAAGGGATGATGCCGCCGTTTGCGCGCCTTGATCGGCTTGCCGCTGCGCTGCGCCTGCACCGCCTCAAGGCTTTCGCGCGCCATGATAAATCCGATACCGCCCAGCATCAGCACATAGAGGATGTTGATCACTGTATCGATCTGGCCAAGCTCTTCGAACAGACGGAACAGCAGGGCGCCGACACCGGTGCCGACGATGCCGCCCGCGACCATCACCCCGCCGATTTGCTTGTCCACGCCGCCGCGGCGGCTGTGCGCGAAAACGCCCGAGACGCTCGCCCCGGTTACCTGACTGGCTGACGATGCTGCCGCGACTGCGGGGGGAACGCCGTAAAAAATCAGCAGCGGCGTGGTCAGAAATCCGCCGCCTACGCCGAACATGCCCGACAGCAGTCCGGTCAGCCCGCCAAGCAAGACGATGACCAGGCCGTTGACCGAAAGATTGGCGATGGGGAGATATACGTCCATCCTGCATCACACCTAACCGAGCGGCGCGCGCGAAGGAAGCGCCGTAGCGCTAGAAACCTGCGGACAGCGT
>JANPPM010000139.1:0-6119 GCA_031428495.1 Novosphingobium sp. | reverse complement strand
CGCGAAACCCTGTCCGAAATGCTGAATGACACCGCGATCTGGCCGGTTCGGACCAATGCCGCATTCCTGATCAACGCGCTGGCGCATCCGGAATTTGCCGCGGGCGAGGTCGATACCGGGCTGATCGGACGCGATGGCGAGGCCATGGCGGCGGACCCCGCGCCGTCCTCCGAGGCGCTCACCGATGCGGCAATGGCCATGGTGCCCGCCAGCATGGTGCCCGGCTTCCGGCTCAATGCTGCACCGCGCCGGACCGCAAAATTCCTGCTCGACGGTGCGGCGATCGATGTCGTGCTGGCGGGTGAGGGTGTTGATGCGCCCGAGAGTGAAATGTTGATCGGTGAGAGCGGCATGGTCTGGCAGCTGTCACCCTGGCGAGTCGGGGGCGGCGCGGCCTCGCTGGGTGATGGCTCGATCCTCTCGCCGATGCCGGGCAAGATCATCGCCGTGGAAGTGACCAAGGGCGAGGTCGTGGTGCAGGGGCAAAAGCTGCTCACGCTGGAAGCGATGAAGATGGAGCACACGCTGACCGCGCCGTTCGACGGCGTGGTGGCCGAACTGAACGCCGAGGCAGGCCAGCAGGTGCTGGTTGAAGCGCTACTGGCGAAGATTGAGAAGGCAGAAGTCTAATGCCCGGAAGATATTTCGATGAATGGACCGTGGGTGACCGCATCACCCACCAGCCCAGCCGCACCGTCACCGAGACGGACAACCTGCTGTTTTCGGCCATGACCCACAACATGCAGCCGCTGCATCTCGATGCCGAGGCGGCGAAGGCCAGCGAATTCGGCCAGATCCTAGTCAATTCGACCTTCACTTTCAGCCTCGCCGTTGGTCTGTCGATTTCAGATACAACGGTGGGCACGCTGGTCGCCAATCTCGGCTTCGACAAGGTGGTCACGCCGAAACCGACCTTCATCGGCGACACCCTGACCTGTTCAACAGAAGTGCTTGAACTGCGCGAATCGAAGTCACGGCCAAGCCAGGGGATTGTCGTGTTTCGACACGAACTTACCAATCAACGTAACGAAGTTGCGCTGTCATGCCTGCGATCGGTGCTGATGAAGAAAAAACCCGCCTGATCCCGCAGAAAAAGGTGCATATAGCCTATTGATAAGCATGCTTATCAGTGTATGGCGGCTCGGATAACACAACCGGATTTCTCTACCTGAAAACAGGAAGAGCGTGGGGGTGGGCATGCATCGGGAGAGGATGCGACAGTGGCCGCATAGGCCGCACGCCCACCCTCATTTTTTCTGCGCAGCTAGAAATCATCCGCCCATGAATGCCGGACTGATCGCTCCGGTGAAAACGCCGCTGGCGAATCCCTGATCCGTATAAAGGAATGATCCGCTGACCGCGCCCATCAGCGACGAGTTGAGCAAGATCAGAGGCCAGGCCTGTTCTTCTGCCGAGGCAATGCGGCCAAGTGAGGGAAATGGCCAAGCAGCTATAAATTCATCAGTTATGATTTCTGATGACATATCGACGAAGGCGGTTGCAGTCGGGCAGGGGCCTATGGCGTTCAGGCGGATGCGGCGGCTGTTGCCAAGCTCAACTGCCTTGTTCTGGACCCAGACAACCAGCATCTCCTTCGAGCTGCTATAGCCGTCGCGAACGCGGTTGTCGGGATCGACCTCGCACCAAGCGTAGGCCTCATCCGGATCGGAAATTGCCAGCATCTCAAGCGACTGCGCCAGATTTTTCTGCCAACCCATCGCCGCGTCAGACGAAATCAGCGCAATGCCGGCGCCGTCGGCCAGTGCGGGTAGCAGTTCCTCAGTAAACAACCGTGTGCCGATATAGTTGACCCGCATGCAGTAGAGCGACCCCTTGATGTGCGGCGGCAAGCCGGCGCATGGGAACAGGAAATCTATCGGCGCGAGCGCAGCCAAGGCCTTTGCGGTGGCTCGCACCGCCGCAAAGTCTGAAAGGTCGCAAAGGTGCGAGCTCTCACAGGCAACCTTCGGCACTTGAATGTCGACGATGTGCACCTTCGCGCCCAGTTCACCTAGGATCCGCGCGACAGCCTCGCCCATCCCCGATGCGGCGCCCGTGACGACTACGGTCTTGCCGCGATAGCCAAGTCCGTCGAGAGAAGTCATAGCTTGCCCACCTCCTCCAAAGCCTTGAACCCCTCCAGAATCGCCGCCTTTGCAGTGTTGGCTGCCGGGAACCCGCAATAGGGTATGGTCGACAAGAACACTTCCTCGATTTCCGCGCGGGTCAGACCGTTGGTTACGCCCATGATCGTGTGATAGCGGATCTCATCGAAGGAGCGCTGGCCGATGCACATGCCTAGCACGGCGAGGCTGCGGTCACGGCGAGAGAGTTTGTCCTCACGCGTCCAGACCTGTCCGAAGGGCAGTTCCATCGACCACTTGACGTGCAGCGCGTTGAATTCGTTTTCCGAATTGGCCGCCTTGCGGCATCCTTCGGCGGCCTCGGTGCCATAGACATCGGCGAAGATTGCCAGCCCCTTTTCGAAGTCGTCAGACATTCTGGTTGCTCCTCACAGGCAAACGTGGACTTTGGTTTCTTCGTTCGATCCGCGCAAAGTGTTCATCATTTCCGGCAAGCCCGCCAAGGGAATCTGGTTGGTGATAATCGCCTTGGGATCGCAATGTCCCTTGTCGATCTGGTCGGCTATGTATTGAAACTCCTGCATCGAATAGCCGACTGCGAACTGCAGATTGAGGCATTTGTAGCTGGCAAGGCCAGGGATCAGCGGGTCAGGCGAGGTGCAGAAACCCAGGCTGACAATGTGGGCGAACTGACCGGCGTGCATCACCGCCTTCATCATCATACCTTCTGCGCCGACGCCTTCGAGTACGACCTCGGGACTGCCGCCCAGCGCCTCGATCACTTCGCCAATCTCGTTGTCACCGAACGGCACGAAGGCATCCGCGCCCATTTCGAGGCACAAGTCCTTGCGCCGCACCGAACGCGACATGGCGACGATCCGCCCCGCCCCCAGCCGCCGCGCCCAGTAGATTGCGTAAAGCGCCACCGTGCCGCCGCCGAGCACCAGCACCCGGTCGCCGGGCTGGATGCGCGCGAGCTGAGTGCCGTATAGACTGATCGCCAGCGGTTCGATCAGGGCGCCGTCCGCCATCGAGAGAACCGAAGGCAGGCGCGTGGCGACGCTGACGGGAACCCGCGCCAGCTCGGCAAAACCGTGCATTGCGCCGCCGGGGCTCGCCTGACACAGCACATTGTTGCCATGGGTGCGGCATGAGTTGCAGGTTCCGCAGGCAACCGAGGGGAGGACGGAAATGCGCTCGCCCATTTTGAATGTGCTGACATTGCTGCCCCGCGCGACAATCTCACCGGCATATTCGTGGCCGAACTGCACATTTTCGCCAAAGTCGAACATGCCGCCCTTGGTGAACGAGGTGTCTGTGCCGCAGATGCCGCAGCGCGCGACCTTGATGATCACATCGTCCGGGCCGGGCTCGGGATCGGGCAGCGTTTCGATGGTGACGGGCTGTCCCTTGCCGGGGTAAATCGCGGCTTTCATGCTCGTGTCTCCACCAGATCGAAGCGCTGGACATAGTCGCCGAACTGCTCGCGCACTTCGTCCTCACCCATGCCGAAATTGGCAATGTCATAGCGGTGGACGCCGTGCGCCAGCTCGGGCTTTTCGGCGATGCGCTGGGCGAAGGCAGCGCGCAGCACTTCGTCGATGTCCATGCCAACGAAGGCGTATATCGTGTCCAGAACCCCCATCGGGTCGCGGTGAAAGTCGCCGTGGACCACATCGATCGACTGGCCTGGATAGCGGGCACGGGCCTCGCTGGAGCGCCGCTCGGCCTGCGCCCATTTCCCCACTTCGCGCTTCAGCATATTGTGCGCGCGCTGCTCGCTGCGGCCTTCTTCATAGATCGGATGCAGGTTCATCAGCAGCGAACAGAGCGATGGAATTGCCTTCGCAGGATCGCGGTGGGTCTGGATCACCTTCGCATTCGGATAGATCGCCCAGAGCAGATCCAGCTGCTCGATATGGCCGGGGTTTTTCAGCAGCCAGCGCTTTTCCGGCTCATTGCTGCCGATCAGCTGGACGCATTTGTAGTAGTAATCATAAGCCGCATTTTCGCGCTGGCTTTGCCGCCAGGCATCATAAGTGGCCGACGACCAGCCGCTGCACGCCCAGATGTTGCTGTTGAAGCTGTGCCACAGGATCATGCAGCATTCGTGGACCTCTGCGGCGGCGCGGTTATGCGCGGCGCGCGCCTCGGGCGCGGCGGCATAGTGCGCTTCGAGATTGGCGACGCTCTTGCGAAATTCGGGATAGTCCGCCCATGTCTCGGCGGGCGGGCGCGGCATGGGGCTGTCGATTAGCCAGGTCTGAAGGCCCTGAAAACGCGGATCAACTGCCATCAGCCGGTGCAGCGCGGTGGTGCCGGTGCGCGGCACGCCGGTGATCACCACGGGATCAAGGATCGGGCGCGCATCGAAACCGGGATTGGCCTTCATCGAAGCAACCGCGTGCGCGCGGCCCTTCAACACGCCAATCACCTGTCCCCAGGCGAGGCGGCGGCCCTGATCCGAAAAGTGTGGGTCATAGTCCATCGACCGCAGCATTGCGTCCAGACCTGTCAGATAATCGCAGGGTCCGAAGTCGGTGCTGCCTGCTTCGCGCGAAACAATATCGTGGAGCTGGTCCGCTGCGCTGCGGAACTGCGCGGGGGGATCGTAACTGGCGTCCATGATTCTAGCCTTTTCCCTTCCCCCTCGATGGGGGAAGGATACGCAGCCTCCCCCGCGTCAGCGGGTTAGGCGCAGTTGGAAGGGGGTGAGGGTGCCCGATACGCAGCGCCTGTCGGCTAGCACACCCCCAGCCAACTCCGGCTAGGCAACAAGTTGCCAAGCCTGCGTATCCTTCCCCCATCGAGGGGGAAGGGTTGGCGGGGTCGGGTTCACACATCCGGAATTCCTCCAAGGTTTGGCCCGCCATCGACGGCGATTGTCTGCCCCGTCACATAGCTGGCCGCGTCGCTGGCGAGGAAGACGATCATATTGGCCATCTCATCTGGCGTGCCGGTACGGCGCAGTGGGATCGTCGCACCCATTGCGTCAGGGTCAAGGCCTGCGACCTGCCAAGCCCCGAGCACCCGCTCGCTGGAGATCGCTCCTGCTGCAACGCAGTTGGCACGAATGCCGTATTTGCCCCATTCGGCTGCGGTCACCTTGGTGAACATTTGCAGCGCAGACTTGGCGGCGGAATAGTGCGCGCCGCCGCGAACGCCGTTGATCCCCGCGCCCGATGAGATGTTGACGATGGCTCCGCGCCTTGCCGCGATCATGTGCTTTCCAGCCTCGCGGGTAATGACATAGGCTGATTTCACATTCAGCTCGAATATCGAATCCCAGCCGCGCGTCGGAATGCTTTCCAGCGGTCCCATGCGCGTGCCGCCTGCGTTGTTAACGAGAACATCGACCGAGCCGAATTCGCTTATGGTGCGCTCGACAAGGCGAATACAGGTCTCTTCGTCCTTCACATCGGTAGGCACGGCGAGACAGCGCGAGCCACTGGCTTCGGCAATGCGCGCGGCGGCGGCCTCGAGTTCCTCAACGGTGCGGCTGCAGATCACGACATTTGCGCCCAGCCGCGCCAGTTGCATCGCAGTGGCATAGCCGATGCCGGTTGCTCCTCCGGTGACGATTGCCGTGCGTCCTGCGAAATCGAGTTGATCGGTGATCATCACCACCGCCTCCGCCGCTGGCAGGCTCTGACCCGCAAGCGCAATTCCTCCTCGCGCTCCTTGGGAGTTACAACGGGCGTATCCTTTGGTAGGTGATCGCGCAGATCGGCCAGCTTGACCCGCGTTATCGTCGGCACTGGCTCGCTGTCGCAGTCATACCAGCGGCCATAGATGCCGCCCTCGTTGTAACCCGCCGGATCGAGCCAGTTGGGCACGCCGGGATCGGTCAGCGCGATCACCGCGTAAAAGCGCCCAACCGAGGCCAGATTCGCATAGTGTCCGTTGGTGCTGGACAGCCGGTAGACATATTCGAGGCTATTAAAGAGCGGATCGTTGAGCTGAACATTCCAATAGGGCCGGTGCGTGGGCATATCGGTGGCGATGATCAGTGCCTCGTCATCTTCCAGCTGGAAA
>JANPPM010000138.1:0-11930 GCA_031428495.1 Novosphingobium sp. | reverse complement strand
ACCATGGTCATCGCACTGATGGATCACCCGCGCTTTGGCGAGTTCGATCTCTCCAGCCTTGAGGTGATCTTCTATGGGGCCTCTGCGTTCCCAGCGCAGCGGTTGAAGGACGCTATCGGCAAGTTCGGCAAGATCTTCTTCCAGTTCTACGGTCAGGCCGAGGCGCCGATGTCGGTGACGGTCATGCGGCGCGAGGATCATGATCCGGACAATCTGGAGCGGCTGTCGAGCTGCGGACGGCCGAGCTCGATGGTCCGCGTCGCGCTGATGGATGATGATATGAACGAGGTGCCTGATGGTACGCCGGGCGAAATATGCGTTCGCGGTCCGCTGCTGATGGCGGGGTATCTGAACAAGCCGGAAGAAACCGCCGCAGCATTTGAAGGCGGCTGGTTGCACACCGGCGATGTCGCTGTGCGCAGCGCCGACGGTTTCCTGCGCATCGTCGACCGCAAGAAGGACATGATCATCACCGGCGGGTTCAACGTTTATGCCCGCGAGGTCGAGGACGTGATCGTCGAACAGCCCGGCGTGCGTCAGGCGGCCGTGATCGGCATTCCAGATCCGAAATGGGGTGAGACGGTCAAGGCCGTTGTGGTGCTGGAGCCCGGCGCGACGATTACCGCAGAAGAAATCATCGCCGCGGTTCGCAGCCGCAAAGGCGCAGTGCAGGCACCCAAGTCGGTCGAGTTCATCGATGCGATACCGGTTACCCCGATCGGCAAGCCTGACAAGAAGGCGCTGCGGGTCCGTTACGCGGCATGAGCCGCAATCCTGCCGCGATGATCGAACCGCTGCGCGACATCTTGCCGGACGGTGAGCGAATTACGGGCGTCGTCCCGCTGACTACGGGCTTTTCGAACGACACGTATCTGATCGACGGCCTTGATCTGATCCTGCGCTTGCCCCCCGCAGCGGGGGCAATGCTGGATGGGCATGGTGTGATTGCCCAGGCGCGGATTTATCAGGAACTAGGCATGGTGGAGGGCGGCCCATTGGTGCCGCGCATCGCCTACCTAAGCGAAGATGCCAGCCTGCTGGGCGCGCCCTTCTTTGCGATGGAAAAGGTAGCAGGCGAGGCAATCCACGACACCGATTTGCAGCCGTGGTTCGTCACCGCGACAGATACCGAACGCGCAGACTATAACCGCCAATGGGTCAGCGCCTTTGCCGATCTCGCCCGGTTGGGCCCGCTGCCCTTCCTTGGCGAGGCCGTAACGCCGGAAGGCGACGCCCGCATGTGGCAAGCCTTCGCCAAGAGTGCCGATTGTCCCGAACTTGCGGACTTGTTCGACCGGCTGCTGGCAGTTCCCGCGCCACGCAGCGGCCCGCCCGCGATTGTCCACGGCGATACCAAGCTATCCAATCTGATGTGGCAAGACACAAAAATCAGCGCGGTGCTCGATTGGGAAATGGCGCTGAACGGCGAGCCACTCGCCGATCTAGGCTATATGCTCTATGGTTTCGAGAGCGCCTATCACGCAGCGACAACGCCGCAGCGCCAGCCGGGAATGCTGACGCGCGCCGAAGTTATTGCGCTGTGGGAGCAGGTCTCGGGCCGCTCCGCAGCGGGAGTTTTCTGGCATGAGATTGCGCAGATCGGCAAGATTTCCGCGATTATTGCGGAAGGCGTGAACATGCATGTCACCGGGCGCAGCATGGATCCGAAGCTCGCCTATTTTCTGAAGAACCGTGACTATTTTATCAGCGTCATGCGGGCGATGCTCGATGGCGGCGGGTTTTGAGTATGAGAGGAAGAACATGGTCCCCACCATTGCGCCGCTGACGGCCGCCGATGAGGCGTTCAACCACCAGATCGTCAACACTCACGCCGCTGTCGGAACGCCGGACCATGCCTGGACTGAAAAGGCCTGGGTCACGATGATGCGCAAGGATGGCCAGTTGCAGGCCAACTTCGGGCTGGGCAAATATGCCAACCGCAATGTGCTTGACGGCTTCGCCGGGGTACAGCGCGGCACGCAGCAGCGCACGGTGCGTGCCAGCCGTATCCTCAGCCCGCGCATCGAGGACTTGGACGTTGGCCCGCTGCGCTATGAAGTGCTTGAGCCGTTCAAGGCCATCCGTCTGACACTCGCGGAAAATGCAGTGCAGGCCCTGCGCTTCGAACTGACGTTTCACGCCACTATGCCTGCCTTCTTTGAAAAGCGCGATGTTGTGATCAATGCAGGCCGGATGGCGTCTGACACGATCCGCTGTCATCAGGCTGGGACAGTCTCGGGCTGGATCGAGATCGAAGGCGAGCGGATAGCTGTCGAGCCCGACGAATGGTTCGGCTTTCGTGATCGCTCCTGGGGCATACGCGAACACGTCGGCCTTGATCCAGCCGATCTGGTGCCTGGCAGTGCCGGTGGAACCGGCAGCAACAAGGCCGGGGCTGGCTATCACTTCAACTGGCTGGTCTCGAAAATCGACCGGCCTGATGGCACCAGCTATGATCTTGCTTACTACTTCCGCGACTTTGGCGGAGATGGTCCGCCTGATTTCCTCAGTGGCTATATCAACGAGAGCGACGGCACCCAGTTGCCAATCCTGCATCTCTATCCCGAGATCGATTACCGCTTGTCTGACAAAGCCGCGATGCGCGGCCGGGTTACGGCCATTCTTGCAGGCAAGGGCAAAGAATTGATCGAACGGACGTTCGAGATCGAGGCAATCGATCCAGAGATGGGCTTCCGTCTGCTGCCCGGCATGTATGGCGACTGGAAAGGTCAGATTCACGGCAGCTTCAAGGGGGAGAGCTTCCTCGACGGAGAATGCATTGATGATGTCAATTCGCCTGAAAAAACCGCCGAAAACTACCGCTGGCAAATCCGCGACCGCCCGGTCCGCATTCGCGAGGGCGCAAACACGGGCTACGGCGATATGGAGAGCATCATCCTTGGCGATTACCCCGGTGTGCGCTTCGTCTGATCAGGGCTGAGCCCCGGCAAA
Organism: Novosphingobium sp.; assembly: GCA_031428495.1. GTDB lineage: Bacteria > Pseudomonadota > Alphaproteobacteria > Sphingomonadales > Sphingomonadaceae > Novosphingobium. Next base: position 8,978 of record JANPPM010000138.1, on the reverse strand, counting down.
GCCGCGCAGCATTCCGGTCTCGCGCCAGCGCTCGCGCGACGCGATACGCCGTCCATCGTGCAAATCAGCAACCGCCAGCCCTTCAGGCCCCAGCACCAGCCGCACTGGTGGTTCTGGATCATCGAGCGCGGCGAGAAGGGCCCTTGCTCCGGCCCGAGGGTCTTCGCCTGCGCTCCAGCCTGCATTGCCAGCCAGAACCGACATGGCGGCAAGATCATAATCCGGCGAGCCTGGCATTATCATCTGCATCGACCCGGTGAAGTCTGTGGCAAAGGGGCCAAGTTCCGCGAGCATGACCGTAATCCCTAAGGCTCGCACTTCGGCGGCGAGCGATTCAGTCAGTCCTGCAAGCGCAAATTTCGAAGCGCTGTAGTGACTCAGCGCAGGAAAGCCGATCTGCCCGGCGACTGAGCCGACATTGATAATCGTACCCGAACGCCGTGCACGCATGTCAGGTAGAACGGCCTTTATCATCTCCAGAACACTGAAGTAATGGACCTCCATCATCGCCTGTGCCGTCTCTACCGTGCCATCCTCGACCAGTGAGAGAAGCCCGTGACCGGCATTGTTGACCAGACCGTCAAGCCCGCCGAAACGCTCGCGCGTTGCCGCAACAGCTGCGCTAATCTCTTCAGGCCGCGTGACATCAAGCCGAAGGGCAAGCGCGCGGTCAGGGTATGCGGCAACCAGTCCCCCGAGCACTTCCGGCTTGCGCGCGGTCGCCGTGACATTGTCTCCGCGTTCCAGCAGAACTTCGGTGATAGCCCTTCCGAATCCGGTTGAGCATCCGGTTATCAACCAGGTCTTTGCAGGCATCGGTATTCCTTCGTTCAGACCGCAGCAGGTTGCTCAGCACTGACCGGCACCAGCCGGGTCAGCAGCAATGCCGTCACCACCGCCACCCCCACGCCCGCCCAGAAAGCGGGGGCATAAGATCCGGTGGCATCGTGGATTGCGCTGGCAAGAAAGGGACCGGCCGCCCCGGCCAGCGCGGTCAGGCTGACCAGCGTGCCGTAGACCACGCCAAAAATCGCGGTGTCGAACAGGCGCGCCGCGATGCAGGTGAAGGCGACATTCGTGGCCCCGGCGGCAAGCCCCAGCAACGCAGTTCCTGCGATGGCGAGCGGCACGCTGTCGCTGTCCTGTGCCAGCATGACCGAACAGAGTGCTAGAATTGCCATCAGGCCCAGCGTCACCGGAACTTGCCCGACGCGGTCGAACAGCGTGCCCACTGCGAGCTTGCCGGGAATTGCCGCCAATCCGATCAGCCCCGCCGTCGCAGCCGCGACGCTCCCGCTCATGCCCTTGTCCGTCAGTGCCGGGGCAAGATGGATGGTGAAGGCCGCCGCCGCTGTGGTGGCGATCATGATCGCAATGGCTAGCCTGATAAACGTGCCTGAAAGGAATACGCGCCGCATATTCGGCTTCTGCGTGGCAGGCGTGGACACCGCCTGCGCGGCTTTCTGGGCTTTCGACTGGCCGACCGGCCTGCGGTCGAAGAAGCAAAAAAGTGTGAGCAACAACGCCGGTCCGCACCACAGCAGGGCGACCAGCGGAAAGGCCATGCGCCAGCCAAAGTGGTCGATGAACCAGCGCGCGGTTATCGGGGCGAACATGGCGGCAAGGCTCATGCCGCACATGGTCAGTGCGATGGCAAGGCTGCGGTTCTTTTCGAAAGCGCCGGAAATTACGGCAAGCCAGACAACCGGGCCGACCAAAGTGCCGACCAGCGAAACCACGCACCACAGTGCGATCCAGAATGCCAGACTTTCCGTGGCAAGCGAGAGCGCGGAAATTGCCAGGCCGGTCAGCACCATTCCGGGCAGGACAAGCAATCGGGCATTGGTCTGATCAACCAGCTTGCCGATTAGCGGCGTGGCGACAAAACCCAGCAATAGTGACAGCGAAAAACCTATCGAGGCCTCTGACCGCGTCCAGCCAAATTCCGCCTCCAGCGGCGCCAGAAATTGCCCGAGCGCGTATGACAAGGCCGCCGGAACCGGAATACCGATGAAGGCGCTGAGCAGCAGCGGCCAGTTTGCCGCCCATTCGCTGCGCTGGGGCTGGATAGAGGTCAAAATCCGATGTCGCGGATTGGCGATTCGTAGCCGTTGTTGACCACGTTGGCACCGCGCGCCAACACCTGCGGATCGAGCTCCGCCAGATAACCGTCGATCAGCCGCTGATAGTTGCTGATCAGCCCTTCGGAGTCTTTTGACAGGCGCATGTGGTCGAAGCCGCCGCCATGCAGGCCGAGCTGCTGGAGAGGCAGGTTGGAATAGTCCTGTCGCGGAATCTCGGGATAGTCGAGAGAATCATAGGGCAGGAAAATTGCCTGCGTTGGCGTTTCGAAAGGCTCATCTTCAGGCCGCAGCACCAGGGACCAGATTTCGAAATAGCAGGTCTCCGGGGTCAGCGGGCGAATGCGGTACGATGACATCGCGGCGAACAGCGGCAGCAGGAAGAAATGCGGGAACATGAATTCGACGCCGTGGAAGGGGTGCTCCTGCATCACCTTTGAAATATCGAACATCGGCGCGCCGCGCTCCAGCCCGTCCTTGGTTATTTCCTGATGCGCGCGGGCATAGACCGCACCCATAGCCGCCATCGGTTCATCCGGCACTTCCATGTCGCGCAGCTTTTCGACCACAGCCACTTCGGATGGATGCACCAGTCCGGCCATGCCGTCGCTCAGCCGCTTCAGGAAATCGATCGTCAGCTGGACTGTCTGGCGCGAATCAATGTCGCGATTGGGCATGAAATCGTCAAAATCAGTTCCATAACTGAGCGATCCCTTGAAGGAGAGATCGTGCAACTGGGGATGCGTGCGCATCACGTGATAGCCTTCCATGAAGGCCTCCATCGCCAGCTTCCAGTTGGTCGGCAGCACGGTCGAATACCACCAGTCCATTTTCAGCTGGCCGACATGGCGTGCGGCAAGGCGCTCGGTGATCGGGCCCATGCTCTCAAGCAACGAAGGCGCATCGTCATCAAAATTGATGAAGGCACAGCCGATCCACAATTCAATGCGACAAGGCTTTAGGTCGATCTCCGCGTGATCGAGCAGATCCTGATTGAAAATCTGTTTGGCAAAAACGAAGGTGTTCTTGCCTTCGGGATTCCAGCGCCAGCCGTGGAACGGGCAGACAAAACCAGTCTTGGCGCAGTTTCCCGGGCCATTGGCCAGCCGCACGCCGCGGTGGCGGCAGGTGTTGTGGAATGCCTTGAACCCGCTCTTGGTGTTGACCACGATGACCGATTTATCGAGTATCGTATATTCGGTGAAGTCGCCGATCTCCGGGATTTCCTCAAGCCGGCAAGCCATTTGCCAGACATGTGGCCACAGCTTTTCATTCTCGAGTTTGAAAAATTCCTCGTCATAATAGCGCTTCGCCGGGATTAGTTCGGGGTCTGCAACCCGCAGGTGCACGCCCTGGGTCGCATCGGTCATGTTCGCAGTCATGCTGGTCCTCACCAAATTTCTTTGAGGGAAGGATAGCGCGACCCGAGCCGGTAACGCAATCGCTGCGTTGCATTCTTTTGAGGCGGAGAATAGGCCGCCAGTGATGATTGCATGGAGCGTAACATGAGCATTCCAAGACTCGCCGGCCGGATCTGTCTGATTTCAGGAGCATCGTCGGGCTTTGGCGCGCATTTTGCTCGGCTGGTCGCGGGCGAGGGGGCGCGGGTGGTGCTCGGCGCGCGGCGGCGCGAGCGGGTTGAGGCGCTGGCTGCCGAAATAGGCAATGCGGCGCTTGCGGTCAGCATGGACGTTGCCGACGAGGCTTCGGTGATTGCCGCATTCGATGCCGCTCAGGCCGCTTTTGGTCCGGTTGACACAGTGATTGCCAATGCCGGTGTTTCGGTGACCGGGCGGGCAACGGACCTATCTGTCGCGGACTTGCGCACCCTGTTCGACACCAATCTGCTAGGCCTCTACCTTACCGCCCGCGAAGGCGCGCGCCGCATGATTGCCGCGGGATCGCGCGAGTCTGGCCGGGGCCGCATCATGCTGGTGGGTTCGATGGGCGCGCATGCGCCGTTTCCCGGCGGCACGGCCTATTGCGCCAGCAAGGCGGGAGTCGCCAGCCTGGGGCGCAGTTTTGCCAGCGAATGGGTGCGGCAAGGGATCAACGTCAATGTCATCCAGCCAGGCTTCATCCAGACCGAACTGGCAGGCGACTGGTTTGAGAGCGATGCGGGCAAGGCGCAGGTCGCAGGATTTCAACGGCGGCGGATGCAGCCGATTGAATCGCTCGATGAGCCGGTAGTCTATTTCTGCTCGGACGCATCGGCGCATACCAGCGGTGCAACGCTGTCGATCGATGACGGCCAGTCGCTTTGATTCATGAGCAATGAAATTGGTCTGACCAGCTTGTCCGGACTCGCAGGATTGTCTATGGGGCAAAGTGAACGCGAATAACCGCTAAGCACCTCCGGAGAGTCTGCCATGATACGCCTAGCCCTTGCCGCCGTTGCCGTGGCGGCCGTCATCTCAAGTCCGGCGCAGGCCAAGCAGCTGACCGACTGCCCGCTGCGGGATATGCCTTTTTCCAGCGCCAGCCCGCTGATGGATATCCTGCTCAGTTCCGCTGCCAGCGCGGCGGTCGACAGCGTAGTGCCGGGCATGACCAAGCGTATGCCGCCGGCGTTCGCAAGCAAAACCCCGCCCAGTTTTTCCGCGATCCTGACGGTGCGCGAAGCGGCGGGAATGGGCGCGCGCTATGCTCCCGACCCAAGCAAGGTAGCCATGCCGGACATGGCCCGCATCGATGCCGCGCTCGCCGCAGTGCCGGTTACCGATGCCGACCGCGTGGCCCGCTGCGCCCGCTATGACACAGCATCGCCCAAGATTGAGCGCACCAGCGGCACCCCCCGGGTGCTGCTGTTCGAGAAGATAAACGGCTTCAAGGATGTGCCATCAGTCGACGGCGCAAACGCTGCTTTTCGGGCGATGGCGCAGCGCAAGGGCTGGGCTCTGACCATTTCAGACAAAGGCAGCGCATTTAATCCGGAAGTCCTGCGCCGCTTCGACGTGGTCATCTGGAACAATATCAGCGGCGATGTGCTCACGCTTGGCCAGCGCCGCGCCTTCCAGCGCTGGATGGAACAGGGCGGTGGTTTCATCGGCGTGCATGGCAGCGCGGGCGATCCGGTTTATTTCTGGGATTGGTATGTCGACACATTGATCGGTGCGCGCTTTGCTGGCCATCCAATGAGCCCGCAGTTCCAGACCGCGAAGCTGCGGCTTGATGATGCCGCACATCCTGTGGCTGCTGGCCTGCCCGCCGAGTGGGAAATGAACGATGAGTGGTATTCATTTAAAACCAACCCCCGCGCAGCCGGTGCGCGTGTGATCGCGACAATCGATGAATCGACCTACAAGCCTGAAGGCTTTCCCGGAATGACCTTGCGCATGGGCGCGGACCACCCCATCGCGTGGAGCAAATGCGTTGGTCGGGGGCGCAGCTTCTATTCCGCCATCGGCCACCGGCCCGAACGGTATGCCGATGCGCTTTACGTCCAGATGCTGGAACAGGCAGTCAGCTGGGCAGGAAACCGCGCCGCACGGGATTGCCGCGCAGCGCGGTGAATGTAACTTACCTGCCAGCCTGACCCAGCAGTTCGACCGGACCGATCAGCCCGGATGGTCGCAGCGGTCCATTCGCACTGAAACTCGGCATGGCGGTATAGGTGATTTGCTGCGCGCCCGGCTGGGCATCGCCGATCAGCCGGAAGACCCACAGGTAGGCGACTTAGACCTCAAGCAGGTTCTTGCCGCGCTAGGCCACCGCGCCGATATCGACGCGATAGGGCGCATGCCAGGTGCTCCCGGCGATCCTGCCGTTGACCGAAACCTCGGCGATCTCGCGCATGTTGCCAAGGTCGATCCACAGCGGCTGGCCGCGCCGCCAGTGCGAGGGCGCAGTGAACGATTTGGTGTAAGTGGCAATCCCTGAGAAGTATTTGATTCCGGGGTCAGCGTTTTCATTCAGCGGCGCAAGCTGGGGCAGGGTCGTGGTTGCGGGTGCAGATCGGCCCGGCTGGAACGCAACCTGCCAGGGTCCGTCAAGCCGCGCGAGCGTGACCGGAACCAGCTTCTTGATCGCCATCGCATCGGCGAGCGCAGGCTTGCGGAACACCACATGGAAGCTCTCATCCGGCCCCATGTTCAGCGGCACAACAGTCTCGCCGCCTTCGATCCGGTAGCTTAGCGGCTCGGATTTGCCGGTCTCTGCGCGCCACAATTCAGGCGCCTTGCCGGTGACTCGGAAGCGCGCTTCGATGTTTTCGCTGCGGTCCTTCTGGTTGACCAGAAAGAAGCTCTCGCCGTCTACGAGTTTGCGCTGAACGAAGGGAATAGCGCTACCTTCCTGCCCGCCGGAATAGCGGAATTGAGGCGTTACCCCGATGCTGGCCAGCGCAGTCTCAATGTCATTCGAGACAATCACACGGCCTTTACCAACCGCCGTCGATGGACCGCCGCTCCACAGCCGGGCGATCAGCGCTGCATATTCAGCAGCATCGCCAGCAAGCCCCGGATCGGCTTGCGGTGCCATGCCGATCACGGTTGCACCGCCCTCGACCAGTTTGGCCAGCCGACGGAGCACTGGCAAGGTCATCTTGCGCGAAGTGCCGCCGAGGTACAGCGCCTTGTAGCGCGCGCCGCCCGGCGAGACGAGTTCTGCGCCGTCATTGGCCAGTGCCCCCATCAAGGCATCGGCGTTGACGAAATCCCATGCGTGCGACTTTGGCGCATCGGCGACGGGTACTTTCTCATACAGCGCCGTCAGCGGTGCTTCCTCGCCATAGAAATAGCCGACGTCGGCGACACTGCGCCCCTGCTGGAGCATCAGCGAATTGCGGGAGAGATAGTCGACCCATGGCTTGGCCAGTTCGGCCCAGGCCTCGTGCCGATTGAAATACTGGCCAAAGATGAACAACGACAGTCCCGGAAACTTGTCGTCGCGCGGTTGATGCACCGAGGTGTGGATCACCGGGCGATTGAGCCCGTTGACGAAGGCCAGATCAATGATCCGCTTGAGATAGGCGGGCGCATGGTCCCAATAGCTGAGCGACGAGGTGAGCGCCTCGGTTGCGACAAGGTTCTGGCCATAGATATGCGCCACCGAGGCCGCGCCCTTTATGTCGGCGACATGCGCCCAGACCGGGCCATTGGTGCGCGAGTGAGTCCACATGGCCGACATCGGAATATCGGCATGGCGGCGCATGGCCATATCGTCACCCAGCGAGGGGCGCATGTTTTCCAGCGCTTCGCCATAAACTTTCAGGTCATTTTCATGGGCAACCTTGGCGACTACGCCGTAATGCTCACTGGCGATCAGATCGGCCAGTGTCCGGCGGTAGTCATAAAGGAACTTGTCGCTTGCCGCGCGCGAGGTGACGATTACGCCGGTCAGCGCGGGCATCCACGGCACCGGGTCATAGCCGCGCAGCCGCTTGAACTGGGCAACCATCAGCGGGGTCCAGTTGGCGGCGCCGACTTCGATTGAATCGGTCAAAATCGCCTGCACGCCGCGCTTGCCGATCAGTCCGCCTGACGCATCGCGGTACATGCCGATGTAGTGCTCCATGTAGCGGCGCACGGCGGGGCCATCGAACTTGTCGACCTCAAGCCCGGTGGCTTCGGGCGGGGCAGGGTGATTGGTTGTGCCGAGCAGCGACGCGCCCATGCGCAGGATTTTCCAGCGTCCCCCACTCGGCAGGGACGGCGCAGTCCAGTCGAGCGAGCCATCGGCCTGCATCCGCCCGCTAAGATCGATCACCTTGGCAGGATCGATACCTGCAGCTTCGGGCACGCCTTGGCTGAGGGCGTAATAGTCTTTCTCGACCTCAAAGCCTGCCTTGGCTTCGAAGTGGTCTATGCGCGGCTCGCTCGACAGGCGCAGGTCGCCGAGTTTGAGATTGCCGCCACCGGCCATCGCTCCCGCGCCTGCATCACCCAGCATCGCGCCAAGACCGCCCAAGTCTGCGCCCGGAGCCATATCATTGAACGGGAGTTTGCGTTCGGCAGGTGCAAAGACCAAACGGAAGTAGCGGGAGGTGACCGGAGCAAAGCTCACCGTCGTCGGCACCTGCATCGCCGGAATTTCAGCGACCGTTCGCCAATTTGCCGCATCATCGCTCATCTCAAGCCGCGGTTTGACTGAAGCGCCGAAAAACAGCATCGCCGAGCCCGGCAGAAACAGGCTGGCCGAACGGATAGTTTGTGGCGAGGCATAGGTGAGCGAAACGAGGGCGGGCTTGTCCGAAGTGCCCGGAGCGAATTCGAGTGCGCTGCCGAGGTCGCCGTCTGTCAGAACGGCTGCATCCACTGGCTTGCCGTCCCCCAGCCTGACAACTGGCACTGCAAGTCGGGACTGCGCTGGCATAGGGATCGCCAGCACGGCAACGTCGTTGTAATATTTGGGGGCAGCCTGAGTTTCAGTGGATCCAGATAGAGCAGTGGCAAACCCAGCCTTTGGCACAGTCTGGAATGGCCCGGTCACTTCGGGCGGCGGGGCGAGCTTTCCGGCGAAGCGTTTGCCGCCTGCAACCACAGTCTCACTCCACACAACCTTCTTGAGCCCATCGGCAGGCGGCACCCACGGCCCTCCGGTCTCAGACCAGCCCGGCGATGCGGCAATCGCCAGTTCCAGCCCCAGCCGGTCAGCTTCCTGCACGGTGAAGCGGAAAGCATCCTTCCATTCCGGCGTCATATAGACCAGCCGCTTCTCGACGATCTGGGGCGTGCGCAGATTGGCATCGAAATTCTGCATTCCGCCGATGCCGACGCGCTTCATCCACGCAAGGTCCTTGCCAATGCCGTCTTTGGTGATGTTGCCGTTCATCCAATGCCACCACACGCGCGGGCGAGCAGAGTTTGGCGGATCGGCAAACTGGTCTTCCAGCGAAGGCGCTGCGGCAGCAGGCGCAGCGTCCTGCGCAAACGCGGGACAAGCTGTCAGGGCCGTGGC
>JANPPM010000137.1:0-9853 GCA_031428495.1 Novosphingobium sp. | reverse complement strand
GGGGTTTCCAACTCCCACCCCATTGGCCCCCACCCACGCCCCCCCCCCGGGGGGGGGGTGGTGGGGGGGGGCGCCTCGACGCCAGCGTGGACGCTCGGCCTATCGGCCTAGCTCCCCCACCCCAAGCACCTCCCCGCTGGGGAGGGGAGCGATAAAATGAGAACCGAATAGCCATCAGCCTTTCGGCGTTGCGCGCGCGGTGATGTAATCTGCTACCGCCGCATAATCGCCCGGCAGCACGGCTAGCCGCTCCTCACGCTCGAACAGATCGCCCACCCGCGTCGGCAGCGACGGGCGCTGACCGGTGGCGCGTTCGACCGCGTCGGGGAATTTCGCCGGATGCGCGGTGGCCAACGTAACAACAGGAATATCCCGTGAAAGGCCCGATTCGCGTGCCGCATATAGCCCGCAGGCGGTATGCGGGTCGATCAGTTCGCCGCAATGCTCCCACGCCCAGCGGGTCGCCTCCGCCATATCCTTGGCGCTGGCCCGCGCGCTGGAGAACAGCCGCGCCGCGCCTTCACGCTGGGCATTGGACAGCTGCATCGCCTTGGTGGCTTCAAAGCCCGCCATTTGCGCATTCAGCGCCGCGCCATCGCGCCCGCCCAGATCGAACAGCAAGCGCTCGAAATTCGATGACACCTGAATGTCCATCGACGGTGCGGCAGTCGGCGTCACCTCACCTTGCGAATAGTCGCCATTGCTCAGCGCGCGGTGGAGAATGTCGTTGACGTTGGTTGCAACGATCAGGCGTTCGATAGGCAGGCCCATTTGTGCTGCGACATAGCCTGCGAATACATCGCCGAAATTTCCGGTAGGGACTGCGAAGGCGACCTTGCGGTGCGGCGCGCCCAATTGCAGTGCGGCGGCGAAATAATAGACAATCTGCGCCATCAGCCTGGCCCAGTTGATCGAATTGACCGCGCCGATATGAAACCGCGATGTGACAGCGCCGTCGTTAAACATGCGCTTCACCATCGCCTGCGCATCATCGAATGTCGCGCCCTCAACGGCGATGTTGTGAACGTTGGGCGCAAGCACCGTGGTCATCTGGCGGCGCTGTACCTCGCTGACGCGGCCCTTGGGGTGGAGCATGAAGATGTCCACCTTGGCACGCCCTGCCACAGCGTCGATTGCCGCTGAACCCGTATCGCCGGAGGTTGCGCCGACAATCGTCAGGTGCTGATCGCCGCGACCCAGAAATTCCTCGAACAACAGGCCGAGCAGTTGCAGCGCGACGTCCTTGAACGCCAGTGTCGGGCCGTGGAACAGTTCGAGCAGCCACTGCTGTTCGTCGAGCTGTTTCAGCGGGGTCACCGCCTGATGCGCAAAGCGGCCATAGGCGGCAGTGGTCAGTTCGCGCAGGCGTTCGGGGTGCAGGCTGTCACCGATAAACGGCTGCATGATCCGTGCGGCAAGCTCGGCATAGGGCAGGCCCGCCATCGCGGCGATCTCTGCCTCGGTGAAGCGCGGCCATTCGCGCGGCACATATAGGCCGCCGTCGCTGGCCAGCCCGGCCAGCGTCGCACCGGCGAAATCCAGCGCCGGGGCGCTACCACGAGTTGAGATGTATTCCATGGGGGGCGCGGTTAGCCGCGCGGGGCGCTTGCTGCAAGGCGCTTGCGTAAAGCCAGCGCATAGATCACCAGCGCGACCCCGGCGAACAGAAACCATTGCACCGCATAGGCGAGATGATTGTTGGGCAAATCCGCCGGATCGGGCCGGGCATTGGCCGATAGCCCTGCAAGCGGCGGATCAGCAACCAAGCGTGGGCCGGGGGCAATTACGCCGCTGGCCAGCCCGCCGCTCCACGAAGCTGGGGCTGGATTGCGCGACCAGCCCAGCACGATGCGGGCCTCGCTGCCATCCGCCAGCAGGCACTGCGCGATGTGCGCTTGTCCGGGCTCGCCAGTTGCGCTCTGTCCGGCAATGGCGGAAATTGCGCCAACTTTGCGGCAATCGAGGGTGGTTCGGCGATAAAGCTGCCCGGCTGTTTCTGCAGCACTGCGTGGCCATGCGGCCTTAGAGGATAGGGTCTGCGCCGAACGGTAACGCGCCAGCAGCGCTTCCTTCTCGTGCAATCGGTCAAATTGCCACAGCCCCAGCCAGACCATGGTTGCAGCAGCGGCCAGCACCAGCAGGGTCGGCAGGACAGGCAATCGGCGAAGCATGACTACTTGAGTTTTCCCTCACCCGCCTGCCGCTGAAACTCCGCCGCAAGCAGCGCTGCCTTGGCGGCACGCAGGCCCCAGATTACCGCGCCTGCCGTCAGCGGAACCCACAGCAGGATGTGCACCCAGAATGGTGGATGCCAAGACAGCTCTAGCCAGATCGCGAGGCCAGTTATCAGCCCGCCAACGATAAATGTCAGAAAGGCCGCAGGGCCATCGCCGACATTGAATTCGGACAGATCGAGACCGCAGGACCGGCAGGCAGGCACGAACTTCGCCAGCCCGGCAAAGACCCCGCGCGCGCCGCATTGCGGGCAAAGACCAAAAAGGGCAGCCGAGGCTATCCCCGGCTGCCCCGTTGTTTCGGTTTGGTGATCACGCATCAATGCGTCGGATGACCCCACCCGCCCCACACGTAAATCGCGATGAACAGGAACAGCCAGACCACGTCGACGAAATGCCAGTACCAGGCCGCCGCCTCAAAGCCGAAATGCTGACGCGGGGTGAAGTGGCCCAGATAGGTGCGGCGCAGGCAGACGATCAGGAAGATCGTGCCGATGATGACGTGGAAACCGTGAAAACCGGTCGCCATGTAAAACGCCGAACCATAGGTGTTCTGGCCGAAGGGGAACGGCGCGGCCGAATATTCGTAGGCCTGAATTGCGCTGAACAGAATGCCGAGAGCAATCGTCGCCCACAGGCCCTTTTTCAGCCCATCGCGGTCGCCATGGATCAGCGAATGGTGCGCCCAAGTGACGGTGGTGCCCGAACACAGCAGGATCAGCGTGTTAAGCAGCGGCAGGTCGAAGGCATCGAGCACTTCCGTGATCGCCTTGGGTGGCCATTGTCCGCCGATCACCTTGGAAATCTCGGACGGGAAAAGCGAGAAGTCGAAAAATGCCCAGAACCAGCCGACGAAGAACATCACTTCGGAAGCAATGAACAGGATCATGCCATAGCGAAGGTGCAGCTGAACCACCGGGGTATGATAGCCTTCGTGGGCTTCTTTGACGACGTTGCTCCACCACTGATAAAACGTCAGCAGCACACCAAATGCGCCGATCAGCAGGGCATATTTGCCTGCGGGCATATCGTGCATCATCATTGCGCCGCCGCTGGTCAGCGTCAGCGCCGAAAAGGCGCCCACTACCGGCCAGATGTCGGGCGGAAGAATATGATAATCGTGGTTCTTGGTTCCGGCCATGTTCGCGGGTCCCCATTAAGCTGATTTGTACGGCCCAGAATCTTCTAGAAATGCGCCGCTGGTTAAACTCTTGAGCGCCCCTTAACCGCCCGGCCCGGCGCGGTCCAGTGCCTTGGCAACTGGATTCGCCACCGTGTGGAAAGTGTAGCTCAGCGTGATCTGCTCGATGTCGCGCGCGTCCTCATCGTCCAGCATCTTGGGATCGACGAAATAGACCACTGGCATCCGCACTTCCTGCCCCGGTTGCAGTGTCTGCTCATTAAAGCAGAAGCACTGGACCTTGTTGAAATAGCGACCAGCGCTCTCCGGCGTGACATTGAAGGTGGCTGTGCCGGTGATCGGCTTGGTTGAATCATTTCGCGCCAAGAAGATCGCCATGCGCCGCCCGCCCATCTGGACCGTATCGGTAGTGCGCTCGGGCCGGAAATTCCATGGCATCGTACCCGCAACATTGGCATCAAAACGGATCGAAATAGTTTTGCCCATGGCCGAGAACTTGGCCGCCTCACCTTCGCTGACGCGCTGGGTGGTACCGCCAAAGCCAGTAACTTGGCAAAACAGGCGGTATAGCGGAACTGACGCATAGCCCAAACCGAGCATGGCCAAGGCGAAGGCAAGTGCCATCAGTGCGGTGCGCTTATTGCGCGTTGCCGCGGCTGGTAGTGATGCGGGAAGGATAGCTGTGGTCACAGTTCAGGCCATCTTGGCGATCGAGATGGCATAGACCAACACGACGAATGCTCCGAGCAGCAGAGCCAGGACCACGCTACGGCTGCGCTGGATGCGCTTGCGTTCGGAGTCGTTACTTGGAACTTCATTCATGGCTTTATCCCTGCACCAGCAACCAGCGATCTGCAACCAGTGCCGCAAACAGCGCGAAAAGATAGATGATCGAAAAGGCAAAAAGCTGCTTTTCCGGCTTCATCGTGTCGCTGTCTCCCTGCCGCACCCGCAAACCGACACGCAGCGACAGCAGCAGGAACGCGGTGGAAAGGATTAGCGCCGAGACCGCATAAATCGCACCGAACTTGCCGACCCACCACGGAAGCAGACTGAGCGGCAACAGTAGCGCCGCGTAATACAGGATTTGCCGCCGGGTCGATTTTTCGCCCGCGACCACTGGCATCATCGGAATGCCAACCTTGGCGTAATCTGTCTGGACATAGAGCGCGAGCGCCCAGAAGTGCGGCGGGGTCCAGAAAAAGATGATCGCGAACAGGATCACCGGCATCGCGGTAATATCGCCCGTCGCCGCGACCCAGCCGATCAACGGCGGAAAGGCCCCTGCCCCGCCACCGATAACGATATTCTGCGGGGTGCGCGGCTTTAGCCAGATCGTATAGGCAACGGCATAATAAAGTATCGACACCGCAAGGATCGTCGCAGCGAGCCAGCCAATAGCGACCCCCATCAGCACGACCGATGCGACCGCGAGGAATACCCCAAAATCTCGGGCTGCAATTGGGTTCATGCGGCCAGACGGAATTGGACGCGATTGGGTTCGCTTCATACCCGCGTCGATATCGGCTTCCCACCACATGTTGAGCGCCGCCGCGCCGCCTGCGCCCAGCGCGATGCAGAGGATCGCGGTAAAACCAAGCACCGGCTTGATCGTCACCGGCGCGGCAAGCAGCCCACAAAGTCCGGTAAAAATGACAAGGCTCATCACCCTCGGCTTGGTCAGCGCGAAGAAATCACGCCATTCGGCGGGAAGTGGAACAGTTGCGGACTGGCTCATATGTGGATCCCCTCCCGGCTGCGGGAGGGGAATATACAGGTCAATGATGTGCCTTGTCGTCGATCACCGGCAGCGTCTCGAACTGGTGGAATGGCGGGGGGCTGGACAGGGTCCACTCAAGCGTGGTTGCGCCCTCGCCCCAATAGTTACCTTCTGCCTTCTTGCCCGCAACCAGCGACCAGCCAATGTTGACGAAGAACACCAGCATGCCGATCGCCATCGTGGTGTAGCCGACCTCGGACGAGATCTGGTTCCAGTAGCTGTAAGCGTCAGCATAATCAGGATAGCGGCGCGGCATGCCCTGAAGTCCAAGGAAATGCTGGGGGAAGAAGATGATGTTCACGCCGGCAAAGAAAATCCAGAAATGGATGTGCGACAGCAGTTCAGAATGCCAGCGCCCGCTCATCTTCGGGAACCAGTAGTAGAAACCTGCGAACAGCGAGAACACCGCGCCCATCGACAGCACATAATGGAAATGCGCCACCACATAATAAGTGTCGTGGAGCACATCGTCGACGCCGCCATTGGCCAGGACCACACCTGTCACACCGCCAACGGTGAACAGGAAGATGAAGCCCATCGCCCAGACCATCGGCGATTTGAACGAGATCGAACCGCCCCACATCGTCGCGATCCACGAGAAGATCTTGATGCCGGTAGGCACCGCGATGACCATCGTGGCAGCCGTGAAATACATCTTGGTATTTACGCTCATGCCGGTGGTGTACATGTGGTGCGCCCAGACAACGAAGCCGACCACACCGATTGCGACCATAGCGTAAGCCATGCCGAGATAGCCGAACACCGGCTTTTTCGAGAAGGTCGAGACGATCTGGCTGATCATGCCAAAGCCCGGCAGGATCATGATGTACACCTCGGGGTGGCCGAAGAACCAGAACAGATGCTGGTAAAGCACTGGATCACCGCCGCCGGCCGGATCGAAGAAGGTCGTGCCGAAATTGCGGTCAGTGATCAGCATGGTGATTGCCGCGGCCAGAACCGGCAGCGCCAGCAACAGCAGAAATGCGGTAACCAGCATCGACCAGACAAACAGCGGCATCTTGTGCAGAGTCATGCCCGGCGCGCGCATGTTGAAAATTGTGGTGATGAAATTGATTGCGCCCATAATCGAGCCCGCACCGGCAAGGTGCAGGGAGAAAATCGCAAAATCAGTCGCCGGCCCCGGCGAGCCGCTTGTCGATAGCGGTGCATAGACCGTCCAGCCTGTGGCCGCGCCCGGCCCACTGCCGCCTGGCATAAAGGCCGAAATCATAAGCGAACAGAAACCCGCAACCGTAAGCCAGAACGAGATATTGTTCATCCGCGGAAAGGCCATGTCAGGCGCACCGATCATCAGCGGAATGAACCAGTTACCGAAGCCGCCGATCATTGCCGGCATGACCATGAAGAACACCATGATCAGGCCGTGCGCTGTAATCAGCACGTTCCACAGGTGAAGCGTTTGATCAAAAGTCGGGTTGGTAGCGCCGAGAAATTCAGCAAAAGTGCCAAGATACTGGATACCCGGATGTGCCAGCTCGACGCGCATCATCCCCGAAATCGCGCCGCCGATGATCCCTGCGCAGATCGCAAAGATCAGATAGAGCGTGCCGATATCCTTGTGATTGGTCGACATGAACCAGCGGGCGAAAAACGCCGGCTTGTGATCGGCATCGTGATGCCCGTGGCCTGTGTCATCGTGGGCCTGAAAATGGTCGGCGGTGGTTGCCATGATCTCGAACCTTGTCTTTTAGGCTTTGGGTGCCGGGGAAGCGGCAGCGGCAGGCGTTACGGATGGCGCAGCTACTGGAGCAACGACCGGAGCGGGAGCAGGACTAGGAGCAGCAGCCGCAGCACTGGCAGCCGGAGCGGGCTCAGGCGCACCATCAACCTTGCCGCCGGACTGCGCGAGAACCCAAGCGTTATATTGTGGGCGCGGCAGCGCTTCGACGGTGATTGGCATGTAGCCATGACGATCGCCGCAAAGCTCCGAACATTGGCCGTAATAAACGCCAGGGCGCTCGATAAGCATGACCTTCTCGTTGATCCGGCCGGGCACAGCGTCAAGCTTGAACCACAGCGACGGGACCGCAAAGGCATGGATCACGTCGGAGGCAGTGATCTGCATGCGGATGGGCTCCCCCACCGGAACAACCATGCGGAAGTCGGCCGCAAGCTGGCCCGGCTCACCTCGCCTTTTCGCCTCTTCGACCGGCAGCATGTTCGAGATCACCTCGAAACCACCATTGTCGGGATAAGTGTAGGTCCAGTACCACTGGTTGCCCGTAGCCTTAATGGTCAGCGCCTTGCCCGGCGCTGGCTTGAACTGCTTGGCGAGCAGATCGATCGAGGGCACCGCGACGCCGACCAGGATCAGCACCGGCACCAGTGTCCAAACGACTTCGATCAACGAATTGTGGCTGGTCTTTGATGGCACCGGGTTGGAGCGCTTGTTATAGCGAAAAATTACCCAGAGCAGCAGTCCGAGAACGAAAAGCGAAATAACGATGCAAATCCAAAGCAGCGGTCCGTCGTGGAACCAACGCGCATAATGACCTGTCGGTGAAAACTGCGTTTGCAGCCCCATCGCGCCATCAACCGGCATGCCCACGCCCGGAGTCGGCTTCATCGGCGTGTAACCACCCGGGGCAACTGCCAGCCGGTCTGCCGCGACAGCAACCGGTGCCGCCGCCTGGGCGAACAAAAGTTGCGGTGTCAGGAGCAAAGCAAGGCCAGCGGCGGGGTTTCTGACCATCTGGCCCGCGCGGCGGGCGTATTCGCCTAATCTCATAATCTTGCGCTTTCGCTTTTCCGTTGGCGGCTAAAGAGACTGCCCCCTTTGGCCCATTGGGAACATCGGAAGCAACCCCGTTTGCTCCCGGTTTGGCCGGGCCTATACGCGCGCTTGCGAGGCACCTCAAGCGTCTCTAGGGGATATTTTTCGCCGGGCCAAAATCAGCTAGCTTGGTAGTGAATTGCGCACTGAAGGATCGGCCGCCCAATGTTTGACGAAGAAGTGCTTGCCGAATTCCGCAGCTGCGAAGCTTTGCTCGAAGGTCACTTCCTGCTCTCGTCAGGCCGTCACAGTGGCCACTATCTGCAATGTGCACGGGTGCTGATGGATCCGATGCGCGCCTCCCGCCTTGCCGTAGCGCTGGTTCAAAAGCTGCCGCGCGATCTGCGCAAGCGGATCAAACTTGTGGTTTCCCCTGCGATGGGCGGACTTATCATCGGTCACGAAATGGGCCGGGCGCTGGGTACTGAGGCAATTTTCGTCGAACGGCCTGATGGCACATTCGGCCTGCGCCGCGGTTTCCGGATTGAGCCGGGCCAGGAAATTTTGCTGGTCGAAGACGTCATCACCACCGGGCTCTCCTCGCGTGAAGCGATTGCGGCCGTTGAGGCTGAAGGCGGCAAGGTGATCGCTGCGGCCGCACTGGTCGATCGCTCGGGCGGCACGGTTGATGTCGGCGTGCCGTTCTATCCGCTCGTGGCGCTCAACTTTCCGACCTATGCTGCTGACGAAGTGCCGCCCGAACTTGCCGCATCTCCGGCGGTGAAACCGGGCAGCCGCGCGAAGCCATGAGCGTTCCCCGCCTCAGATTGGGCGTCAACATTGATCACGTTGCCACCATCCGCAATGCACGCGGCGGCGCGCATCCTGATCCGGTGCGCGCGGCAGAAGTCGTCGCGCGCGCTGGCGGCGACGGAATAACTTGCCACTTGCGTGAAGACCGCCGCCATATCCGCGACGAGGACATTGCGCGCATTCAAGCCGCCAGCGACCTGCCGCTCAATTTCGAAATGGCGGCAACCGACGAGATGGTCGAAATCGCGCTGCGCCACCTCCCCCATGCCGCCTGCATCGTCCCCGAACGGCGCGAGGAACGCACCACAGAGGGCGGACTTGACGCGGCGGGACAACATAACCGGCTGGCTCCCGTGGTTGCGCGGCTCGCCGATGCCGGCATCCGGGTAAGCCTGTTCATCGCCCCCGACATGCGCCAACTCGACGCGGCGCTGCGCCTGCGCGCACCGGTGGTCGAATTCCACACCGGCGATTATGCCCATGCAGAAGGCGAGGAACGTGCGGTGCAGTTGAAACGCCTTTCGGACATGGCCGCGCTTGCCGCAAAGAACGGGATCGAGCCGCATGCCGGGCACGGGCTGACCTTTGATAATGTCCAGCCGGTCGCCGCCATTCCGCAACTCGCCGAACTCAACATTGGGCACTATCTGATCGGCGAGGCGATTTTCTGTGGGCTGGAGGCCAGCATCGTGCGGATGCGCGAACTGATGGATGCGGCGCGGCCATGATTGTCGCCATCGGTTCCGACCTCTGCAACATTGAGCGAATTCAGGCATCGCTTGACCGTTTCGGTACACGCTTCGAAAACCGGGTATTTACCGAAATCGAACGCGCCAAAGCGGCCAAGCGGCCCTTCACCCGCGCGGGCACTTACGCCAAGCGTTTCGCCGCCAAAGAGGCTTTTTCTAAGGCGGTGGGAACCGGATTCAAGGCCGGGGTGTTTATGAAAGACATCGGCGTAGTCAATGCAAAGAGCGGTGCACCGACATTGGCGCTCACCGGCGGAGCGGCGGCGAGGCTGTTGGCTATCACTCCCGAAGGGCACGAGGTGGTGGTTCATCTCACCCTCACCGATGATCATCCATGGGCGCAGGCCTTTATTGTTATCGAGGCGCGCAAATTGTGAATGTCGAGACTGAACAGCCTGTCGA
>JANPPM010000136.1:0-20325 GCA_031428495.1 Novosphingobium sp. | reverse complement strand
ACCGGCTCGACGATGAGCATCAATGGTGGCCAGCATATGTATTGACGGTAAGGAGGGGCGGTGACCACACCCTACCATCCCCCCGTCAAACGCTCGGTAGAGATCGCCGGGCACAAGACCTCGATCAGCCTCGAACCCTTGTTCTGGGAATTGCTCAAGCAGGCCGCCGCAGCCGAGGCGCTGCCGATCAATGCATTGGTCGCGCGGATTGATGCGGAACGGATCGCTGCCGAGCCCCCGCCGGGCCTCGGCAGCGCCGTCCGTCTGTGGCTGGTCGGCTGGCTGGCAACGCGGTTATAGCTGGCCCAGGACCAACCCGGCCGCAGCCGCCGCACCTAGCACTTCGATCACATTGCGTTTGAAACGGAACAGCAGCAGCGCTGCCACCGCGCCAATCAATGCCGCCCGCCAATCGAGGCTGGTCACGTCCGGCAAGCCAAACACTTCCGCTTCTGGCCGGGTAAACAGCACATGCACGGCAAACCACAGTGCCAGCTGCGCAATCACGCCCACCACCGCCGCCGTGATCGCTGCCAGCGCCGATTGCAGCACCTTTGCCGACTCGAGCCGGTCCATCCACGGTGCGCAGGCGAAGATCCACAGAAAGCATGGCGCAAAGGTCACCCAGGTGGTCAGGCCGGCGCCGAGCAATCCCGCAAGGAACGGCGTGAATGGCGCGGGATCACGCCACGCGGCCAGAAATCCGACAAATTGCGTGACCATGATCAGCGGACCCGGCGTCGATTCGGCAAGCCCCAGTCCGTCGGCCATTTCACCTGCTGAAAGCCAGCCGTAATTCTCCACTGCTGCCTGCGCCATATAGGCCAGCACCGAATAGGCACCGCCGAAGGTGACCACCGAGAGCTTTGAAAAGAACGCACCGATATCCCACAGCACGTGCCCCGTGCCGAGCGTACTGGCGATCAGCGCCATCGGGGCGAGCCAGATGGCCAGCCATACCGCGATCGTGCTCAATGTCGCCCCAGCCAGACGCCGCTTGCTGATCTGCGGGGCAGCTGACGCGGTGTGGGCATGGGCGCCAAGCCAATCCGGGCGCACGCCCCCCACCAGCGCACCGATCAGCGCCGCGCCAAAAATCACCAGAGGAAACGGCGCATCGAACAGCACCAGAGCCAGAAACGAAAGGGCCGCCAGCCCATACTTGAACGGCGTGCCCAGCGCCCGCTTGCCAACACGAAAAAGCGCCTGCGCGACGATTGCGAGAACCGCCGCCTTGATCCCAAGAAACAGCGCGGCAAACCACGTCAGCCCTGCCGCCACCGCATAGACCAGCGAGAGCCCGAGCATCACCAGCGCGCCCGGAACGACAAACAGCATACCCGCCGCCAAACCGCCCCTGACGCCGTGCAGCCGCCACCCGACCCAAGTCGCCAGTTGCTGTGCCTCAGGTCCGGGCAGCAAGTGGCACAGGTTCAGCGCCCGCAGAAACGCCCCCTGATCGACCCATTTGCGCTCATCGACCAGCTCATGCTGCATCAGCGCGATCTGTCCGGCCGGTCCGCCAAAGCTGAGGAACCCGATGCGGGTGAACACGCGGAGCAGATCCGAGAATGCAGGGGTGGCAGGCGTAGGAGTCTTGTCAGTCATACAGGTTCCCGCGAGGGGCGCAGTGCCCCTCTTTCAAAAGCTGCAACGCTTGGGCGGGAACGCCTGGACGGGAGGTTGCCTTACCCCGCGGCTCGAATGCGTAAATCAAAGTCAGAATAGGCACAATGGCCGTCTCGACAATTGTAGGTGGCGGTTTTTGCCTTGAGGGCCTATGGGGCCCGCTTCCGGCTAATTCTGGGCTGCAGCAGCACCGCCCATACATGCAGCCATTCCCCACTGCGAAACCAGCGGCAACACTTAAGAGCATAATGCCTTTTTCAGCACTTCCTTCACCGATCGCAGAAGCCCTTGTCGAACAGGGCTACAGCGCGCCAACGCCGGTTCAGGCGGCCGTCCTTGAGCCTGAGGCGCGGGACCGCGACCTTATCGTCTCGGCCCAGACTGGGTCAGGCAAGACTGTCGCCTTTGGCCTGGCCATGGCCGCCCAGTTGCTGGGCACCAACGATCTGGATGGCAGCACCGACGTCAAAGTCGCCGCTGCGCCGCTCGCGCTGGTTATTGCCCCAACGCGCGAACTGGCATTGCAGGTCAGCCGCGAACTGGAATGGCTGTTTGCCAAGGCAAAATTGCGCATCACCACCTGCGTCGGCGGCATGGACCCCTCGAAAGAGCGCCGCGCGCTCTATGCCGGCACGCATATTGTGGTCGGCACGCCGGGACGGCTGCGCGATCACCTTGAGCGCAGCGCGCTTGACCTGTCGGCGCTGCGCTTTGCGGTGCTCGATGAGGCAGACGAGATGCTCGACATGGGCTTCCGCGACGATCTGGAGCAAATCCTCGATGCGACCCCCGAAGGGCGGCGCACGCTTCTGTTCTCGGCGACCATGCCGCGGCCAATCGTCGCGCTGGCCAAGCGTTACCAAAAAGATGCCCTCCGCATCTCCACCGTCGGCGATGATCGCGGGCATGGCGATATTGCCTATCAGGCCGTCGCCGTCACGCCGTCAGACATCGAACATGCGGTGATCAACCTGCTGCGTTTCCACGAAGCCGAAACCGCGATGCTGTTTTGCGCCACGCGCGACAATGTCCGCCACTTGCACGCCACATTGGTCGAGCGCGGCTTTGCCGCAGTCGCACTGTCGGGCGAGCACAGCCAGAGTGAGCGCAACCAAGCGCTGCAAGCCCTGCGTGACAAACGCGCGCGGGTTTGCGTTGCCACTGACGTTGCCGCGCGCGGGATCGACGTTGCCTCGCTGAGCCTGGTTATCCATGTCGAGATGCCGCGCGATGCCGAAATCCTGCAGCACCGTTCAGGCCGCACCGGGCGTGCTGGCAAGAAGGGCACGGCGATCCTGATTGTTCCCTTCCCGCGCCGCCGCCGGGTCGAAATGATGCTACGCACCGCGCGCATCGCTGCCGAATGGCTGGAAGTGCCGACGCCGGAAGCCATCCACGCGCAAGACCGCGACCGGATGCTGGCGACCCTCCTGGAACCAGTCGAATCGAGCGACGGTGACCGCGAACTGGCCGCAAAGCTGCTGGAGCAGAAAACGCCGGAAGAACTCGCCCTGTCGCTGATCCGTGCCCATGCCAGCCGCCTGCCCAGCCCCGAAGAAATGATCGACCTGTCCGCACAGCCGCGTGATGCCGGACAGCGCGAACCGCACCACCGCCCCGGTTTTGATGATACCGTGTGGTACCGCATGGACATCGGCCGCCGCCAGAACGCCGATCCGCGCTGGATCCTGCCGCTGCTGTGCCGCCGCGGGCACATCACCAAGAACGAAATCGGCGCAATCCGCATCGCCGCCAACGAGACCTTCTTTCAGGTTCCCCGCACTGTGGAAGCCAAATTCCGCACTGCGCTCGCCCGCACGGCAGTGCCCGGCGGCGAAGATGAAAGCGGCATCACCATCGAGCCATCGCCCGAAACCCCGCGCGATTCGGCGCGGGATAACGGACGTCAAAGCCCGCGCGAGCATTCACGCCCCCGGGTCGAAAGGCCTCAACACGAACGGCCGCAGTACGAACGGCCGCAGTACGAACGGCCCGAACGCGCGAGACCAGACCATGCAAGTACCGGGCGTGACAGGCCGGACAGGCCAATGCCGCCGCGTTCCGATACCGCACCCGAACGCCGCTCGACGCTGGCACCCAAACCTTACGCGGAAGGTCAGAGCGACGGGAAGCGAGCGCCCTACAAGGCCAAACCCGCCTTCCGCGACAAGGCCGGTTTCAAGGGCAAACCGCCTTTCAAAGGCAAACCCCACCGCAAGGGTCCGCCTGCGCGGTGAGGCCAGCTTTGAGCGTCAGCTTATCAGCTGGCTTGCGGATGTACTGACGGTCCGTTCGCTCCGTACCCGCCAGTGCTGGCGGGATAGGTGCGATCAGTATCATCGCCCTGAGTGCGCATGGCGGCAGAACCGGTGCTGTAATCAGTGGAAAGCCCACTGCGCTGGGTTTCTCCGATCGCGAGCGGAGTTGATGCGTTCTGTCGGCGCGGCTGCGCGAAAATGCGATAAAGCGCGTATGATGCACCAGCAGCGGCAGCGAGTTTGAGTATGGCCATGACTTGATCTCCGATTTGAGTCTCCCCCAAACCGCGCAACCCACCGTCGGTTCCACAGATCAAATCAATCCCCGCCAACCCGCTCCACTTGTGCGCCCACCAGCGCCAGCTTCTCCTCCAGCCGCTCATAGCCCCGGTCGAGGTGATACAACCGGTGCACCTGTGTCTCGCCCTCAGCTGCCAGCCCGGCGATCACCAGGCTCATTGAGGCGCGCAGGTCGGTCGCCATGACTTCGGCACCGTGCAGCCCGGGCACCCCGTGGACAACCGCTGTCCGCCCCTTGGTTTCGATATGCGCGCCCATTCGGTTCAGTTCCGGCACGTGCATGTAGCGGTTCTCAAAAATGGTTTCAGTCAGCACAGAGGCCCCGTCCGCCCGGCAGAGCAGCGCCATCAGCTGCGCCTGCATGTCTGTGGCAAAGCCCGGATAGGGGGCGGTGGACAGGGTTATGGCGCGCAAGGGACCATCGGCGGCGACGTGCAGCCCGCCCGGCACCGGCTCGACCGTGACCCCGGCATCGCGCAGGGCCTGCACGGTCGCGTCCATTTCCTCGATCTTCGCGCCTTTCAGCGTCACTTCCCCGCCGGTTATGGCTGCGGCGCAGGCATAGGAGCCTGCTTCGATCCGGTCTGACATGACGCGGTAGGTTGCGCCGTGCAGGCGGGGGACGCCGTGGACCGTGATGTCGGAGGTGCCGATGCCTTCGATCTCCGCGCCCATGGCCACCAAAAGATTGCACAGGTCAACGATCTCGGGCTCACGCGCGGCGTTGTGGAGCGTGCTTTTGCCGGTGCACAGCACGGCGGCCATCAGCGCGTTCTCCGTCGCGCCGACCGAGACCACCGGGAACGAGTAACGCCCGCCGGGCAGGCCGCCGTCGGGCGCAATCGCGCGGACATAACCCGCCGCCATCTCGATCGTTGCACCCAGCGCCTCCAGCACTTTCAGATGCAGGTCAATTGGCCGGTTGCCGATGGCGCAGCCACCGGGCAGTGACACCGTGGCCTCGCCCATCCGCGCCAGCATCGGGCCGAGCACCAGGATCGAGGCGCGCATCTTGCGCACCAGCTCATACGGCGCGACCGATGAGGTGATCCGCTGTGCCTCCAGCGTCATCACCCGGCCGAAATCCTCAGGGCGGCTGCCGGCAATCGATGTCGAAATGCCGAACTGGTTCAAAAGGTGCTGAAACCCGTCGATATCTGCCAGCCGCGGCAGGTTGCGCAGCGTCAGCGGCTCTTCGGTGAGCAAAGCGCAGGGCAGCAGCGTAAGCGCCGAATTCTTTGCCCCGGAAATGGGAATGGTGCCTGTCAGGCGTTTGCCGCCGTGAATGATGATTTTGTCCATGCGGCGGTTTAACGCGAAACGGAACTGCGGCAAGACTCGATGGTTGACGCAAGATGATCAGCCTGCAAACCCTGTCCCGATGAGCGTGCACAAGCCGATCCGCAAAGCCGTGTTCCCTGTCGCCGGGCTGGGCACGCGTTTTTTGCCCGCGACCAAGGCAATTCCCAAGGAAATGCTGCCGATCATCGACCGGCCGCTGATCCAGTATGCCGTCGATGAGGCGCGCGAGGCGGGGATCGAGCAGATGATCTTCGTCACCGGGCGCGGCAAGATTGCCATCGTCGACCATTTCGATATTGCCTATGAACTCGAAGCGACCATGCGCGACCGCGCCAAAACGCTTGAAATATTGGAGCCGACGCGGCTGGCTCCGGGCAATCTGGTGACGGTGCGCCAGCAGGTACCGCTGGGTCTGGGCCATGCGATCTGGTGCGCACGGGCGATTGTCGGTGAGGAACCGTTTGCGGTGTTCCTGCCCGATGAACTGATGATCGGCTCGCCAGGCTGCATGAAGCAAATGGTGGATGCCTATCACGAGAGCGGCGGCAACATGGTCAGCGTGCTGGAAGTGCCGCGCGAAGAGGTCTCAAGCTACGGGGTGATCGCGCCGGGCGCGCGGAATGGCGCTTTGACCGAGGTTTTGGGGCTGATCGAAAAGCCCAAGGTGGAGGACGCACCGTCGAACCTGATTATTTCGGGGCGCTACATCCTCCAGCCCGAGATCATGGCAGTCCTCGAAAAGCAGCGCAAAGGCGCCGGCGGCGAGATCCAGCTGACCGATGCCATGGCGCGGATGATCGGCAAGCAGCCGTTCCACGCGGTGACCTTTGCCGGGCGGCGCTTTGATTGCGGATCGAAAGTGGGATTTGTCGAGGCGACGCTGGCGCTTGCACTGGAGCGCGAAGACATGGCCGATGAGGTGCGCGCGATGGCTATGCGCTTGCTCGCGAGATAATCAGGGGCTGACCGTCAGGCCACCCAGATCAGATAGTCAGGTTATTAGCGCCGAGCGGCGACTGCGGTGCCGAACGATGGCACGGGCAGCGGATCAGGCGAACGGTTGAACTGGTCTGCCTGCATATAAGGGACCGGATTAACCGCTGCACCAGCGATGCGGACTTCATAGTGCAGGTGCGGGCCGGTCGAGCGGCCGGTCGAACCGAGGTAGCCGATCACGTCACCCTTGCGAACACGCTGGCCGGCATAGACGTTGAGCCGCGACATATGGCCGTAGCGGGTCTGAATATCGGCGCCATGTTCAAGCGAGACAAAGAGGCCATAAGAACTGAACCATTCTGCCTTGCTGACCGTGGCATCGGCAGTGGCGTGGATCGGCGTACCGACCGGACCAGCCAGATCGACGCCCTTGTGCGCGCGACGACCACCGCGGACCGGATGCCAGCGCATGCCATAATCGCTGGTCAGACGAACGCCTTCAACCGGCATACGTGACGGAATGGAGACCGAACGAACTGAGGCAAACGGCGATGCTGCGAGAGGTGCGGCGGTTATCGGGCGGCCAACGGACGGCGCGACGAATCCGGCGGGCTTATCGAGCGAGCGCCAGCTTGAAAACAGCTGACGGAATTCTTCATCGCCGTTTCCAAGTGCGGACTGGCGGGAATCCTGAGCAACGCGCAGAGGCGCGGCAATATCGGCATTGCTGCTGGCAGCGAAAGCGGGAGAAGTGCCGAGAAGCGCCGAGGCGGCGATGGAAGCGCCTGCGATGGCGCGCATTCCGGCATTATTCTTGAAAACAATCACTCAAACTACCTTGTCTTACCGACCTGCCACGAAATTCCGGCGGGCCGTGCGACTACCGAATTTCCACAGTGCCAGCGGCGCTGCGGATGCTTATTGGAGATGGTCGGATCCCCCCGCCGTCTCGTTGCCCAAGAGGTAGGAGGAGCGTCGTTTACAAAGCAATACCTGCGTAAAAACTCCGCGACAAACCGGCAGCGAGACGCGCTGAGTCGTTGAACGGAGGCTTAATGAGGCCGCGAAAATGGCGCTGAACCAAGCTTTTCCACAAGACTTCAGGCGCCTCGACTTGCCGATCGCAGAGGCTAAAAAAGTGTTTTGTGCCGATCGCAACATGGCGGATTTCATCGTCAAGGATTCGTTCGAGGAGGCGGGTTCCGGCCACATCGCCCGCCTCGCGCAGCCGGGCCAGCATGGGCGGCGTAACATCCAATCCGCGCGCTTCTAGCACCATTGGGACCACTGCGAGTCGGGCTGCGGCATCATGGCGAGTCTCATGCGCAGCGTCCCACAATCCGGCATGGGCGGGCAGTGCACCATAGTAACTTCCCAGCACGCGCAGCCTGCGCTCCAGCAGCGCGAAATGCATCGCCTCATCAGCCGCCACCGACAGAAAGTCGCTAACAAACCCGGGGCCCATCTCCTCCCCGAATCGCCCCGCCGCGTCGAGCGCGAGGTCGATTGCGGAAAACTCGATATGCGCCACCGCATGCCACAGAGCGATCCGGCTGCGCTCCGATCCACCGCGCCCGCGCTTGGGCATGCGGCTGGGCGGCAGCAATTCGGGAAGCGGCGGCCGGGCGGGATAATCGGGCATCACCGCGTCGAAGCGAAAGGCCAGCCGCCCCAATCGCCAGTCACGCGCCGTCGCCCGCGCCGCCATGACCTTGGCGCGCGGTTCAGCCGTCAGCAGCGCGGCGCGAATCGCCGCAGCGACGCTTGGCGGGGTCACAGGTTCTTGACTGCCTCCAGCACCTCGGCAGCATGGTTCTTGACCTTCACCTTGTCCCACACCCGGGCGATCTTGCCGTCCGCTCCGACCAGATAGGTGGTGCGCACCATGCCCATGTAGGTGCGGCCATAGTTCTGCTTTTCGGTCCAGATTCCCAGCGCATCGGAGAGCCCGTCGGCTTCGGCATCGCTCGCAAGAGGAGCGGTGAGGCCATACTTGGCGATGAATTTCTGGTGGCGAGCAGGCGAATCCTTACTGACCCCGAGCAGCGAGACCCCGGCCTTGGCGAATTCATCTGCCAGCGCGGTGAAATCCTGATTTTCGGTGGTGCACCCGGGGGTGTCATCCTTGGGATAGAAGAACACCACCAGTTTGCGTCCGGCGAAATCGGACAGCTTGACGCTGCTGCCGTCAGGAGCCTGCATTGCGATATCGGGCATGGCGTCGCCGACGCCGGGCTTGCTTGTCATCGTTCAATCTCCAGTGTCTCGCCAAAAACGTCGCTCCACGCCGCCGCGACATCGGCGCGGGCAGAATCGAGCGTCGCCAGCAGTTCGTCCCAATCGCGGCAACCACAGGCCGTGGCAAGTACAGAGCGCGCGGCAGGCGGTGGTGCCTGAGTATCGTGCGCAAGCAGGCGCATCGCCACCAGCAGCCGAGTCATATGGTCATGCGCAGCAAGCAGCGCGGTGGGCAATAGTCCAGCCTTGCCAAATCGCCGGAGCGCGTCTCCAAGAAATGGCGTCAACGCGCCCTTCAGGCCCGCCCCGTCACGCAGCTGGACAAAGTGGATCAGGAATTCGAGGTCGACCAGCCCGCCGCGCGCCAGCTTAACGTCGAGCGGGCCGCGCTGCGGTTTGTGTTCGGCCATCGTGGCGCGCATTTCCAGCACGTCGGCACGAAGTTTTTCGGGATCGCGCGGACGCAGCAATGCCTCCGAAACAATCCGGACCAATTGGCCCCGTGCAGCCTCTGATCCATAGAGCACCCGCGCCCGGCACAGGGCCATGTGCTCCCAGGTCCATGCCTGCTCGGCCTGATATCGGATAAAACTGTCAAAACTGGCCGCCAGTGGCCCCTGCTCGCCTGAAGGCCGCAGCCGCGTATCAACCTCGAACAGCGCGCCTTCGGCAGTTGGCACGCTCAACGCAGCACTGACCCGTTGGGCGAGGCGGTTGAAATAGAGGGTTGTATCCAGAGGCCGCGCGCCATCGGAGGCGCCGCCACTTTCGCCAGTGAACAGAAACACCAGGTCAAGATCGGAGGCATGGGTCAGTGCGCCCCCGCCCATCCGACCAAGCCCTAGAATTACCAGCTCGGATCCATTGATCTTGCCGTGCTGGCGCTGGAATTCGGCGATGGTTGCATCGGTGAGTACCTGAATTGCAGCCTCGGCGACGCGCGACAGGGCGGCCGAGATCGCCAGCGGATCGGTTGCACCTTCGATCAATTGGACGCCAAGCGCGAACCGCACTTCGCC
Source organism: Novosphingobium sp. (assembly GCA_031428495.1). Taxonomy (GTDB): domain Bacteria; phylum Pseudomonadota; class Alphaproteobacteria; order Sphingomonadales; family Sphingomonadaceae; genus Novosphingobium. The sequence continues at coordinate 10,643 of JANPPM010000136.1, read as the reverse complement.
TACCTTGCGCCGCACCCGGTCGAGCACGGCCTGATAGTCATCGCCCACTTCCGCCGCGCCGAATTGCGCAGCAAGCTGTGCTACATCGCCGGGAAGCTCGAAAGCGCTGGCGTCAATCAGTGGATCGAGCAGGTCAGCCCGCCGCGCAAGCTCATCGGCAAGCGGTGGAGCAAGACTGAGAATACGCGCTAGCATTTGTAGCAGTGCAGGCCGCGCCTCGAGCAGGCGAAACAGATTGATCGCGCTGGGCAAATTGATCAGCAACTGCTCCCAGCGCAGCATCGCGCGGTCCGGCTCGGGCGCAGCGGCGAGTGCGGCGAGCAACTGCGGCAGAACCGCCTCATAGGCGCCGCGCGCGGCATCACTGCGCAGCGCGCGCAATTTGCCCGATGTCCAGCCCTCCATGCGCAAGGCAAGTTGCTCAGGGTCGCCAAAGCCCAGCCGGGCAAGTTCGGCAGACAGTCCAGCACCGCTGGAATTCGCCGCGGGTGCAGGGGCGCTACCCCCACTGGCCGCGATCAGCGCGTCATAACGTTCACCAACCGCCTGCGTGATCGCGGTAATCTCGGCGAGTAAATCATCGCTGCCGTCCACCCCGTCCAGCTTTGCGACATTCTCGATCGCTGCCCAGTCCGGCGGCAAGCTGTGCGTTTGCTGATCGGCGACCATCTGCAGCCGGTGTTCCAAGGTGCGCAGCCGGTCGTAACTGTTGCCGAGCAGCATGGCATCATCCGCCCCGATAATTCCGGCGGCGGCCAGCGCATCGAGCGTCGCGCGGGTGCCGCGAAGCCGCAGCGCAGGATTGCGTCCGCCATGGATCAACTGGTGCGTCTGCGCATAAAACTCAATCTCACGGATGCCGCCGCGCCCTTTCTTGAGATCGAAGCCGCGCCCGACGATCCAAGCGCCCTTGCTGCTCGAGCGGATCTGCGCGGTCAGCCGGCCAATCTCGTCGATCGCCCCGAAGTCGAGGCTCTTGCGCCAGATGAACGGCCGGATAGCGGCAAGGAATGCCTCGCCCGCTGCAATGTCTCCTGCACAGGCGCGCGCGCGGATGAAGGCGGCGCGCTCCCATGCGAGCGCCGAGCTTTCATAATGGGTCAGCGCGGCGTCAATCGGGATGGCAGGTGGGCTGACTTCGGATTGCGGGCGCAGGCGAAGATCGACGCGGAAGACATAACCCTCACTGGTCATCTGGCCAAGCGTCTCGACCAGTGTGCGCGCTATACGCTGCGCCGCCTCGGCGGGATCATCACGGGCGCGGCGCGGCAGCAGCGCTGGATCGTAAAGCAGGATCGGATCAATGTCCGAACTGTAGTTGAGCTCGCCTGCGCCGTGCTTGCCGAGTGCCAGTGCGAGAAAGCCCGCAGGTTCCTCGTCGGGCGTGCGGCGGCGGATGGCATCGGCAATCGCAGCATCCATCGCCCGGTCGGCAAATGCGGAAAGCTCGCCGGTGACGCGCGCCAGCGGGAAAGCGCCCGCAAGATCGCCGATGGCCAGCGCCAGCGCCAGCGCCAGCCGCTCGCGCCGCAGGGCAACCGCCACGTCTGGCGCATCCGCCCCGGCCGACCGCGCCCATTCGAGCGCTGCCTCACCTTCACCGGCAGCCAGCAGTGTAGCAAGATCGGGTAACCGGCCGATTGCCTGGGCAAGAAACGGGGAATGGGCATTGGCCCGCTCGAGGGCGGACTGCCAAGCCATTATCGGGGAAGTGGGATCAGTCATGGATCGTAAGCTACGGCGAAGCGTTTTGCTTGTTCGCACAATCGTCGATCACGTGTCCACAGCTTGCAACCGGGCGCGGAAACTGCAGTGTGAAGCAGGTGGATGTCGACGAATCCGATACCAATTCCACCCAGTTCATTGTCATCAATGAAAGCGTAATAAGCATCGTCATCTGCAACTGCGCCCTGCGGCAGGCTGCGCAAAAGTGCAATGGTTCTCGCGCGCGGCTGCAGGTTGCCCGCCGCCAGTTCACCTGTGACGAATGGGTGTTGCCATATGCTGCCGTCACTTACCAGGAAGGCAAATAGGGGATCGGACTTTCTGAAATGATCTACCCAGATCGAGGTGTCGGCCAGGATCATGGGTCAGGACGATCACGTGGGGGTACTGCGAGATCCGGCATTGTTCCGCCCATAAGCGCAAGGTGGCGACCTGCTTCGCGCTGGATCAGTGCAGTTAGCGCAGCTTCGATGAGTTTGCTGTTGTCATCGATGCCGGAAAGTCGATGTGCATTTTCCCAGAGTTGAGCCTGCTGCTCGGCTTCACGTCCAGCAGTGTGAGTCGACGCTTTTCGGTTGTGCCGACGCTGGAAGCGCAGCCTTTTGCCGGCAAGATCGACCTGACCAGTTTCCCAGCCGGCATCCCGCCAACCTCGTGTCTGACTATGTCCGCCGTCCTGGTTGGCCCACCAGGCAGGATAAACATGCGCGCTCTGCGGCAATGGGAAGCCAAGTACCTTCTCGACATCGGCAAATCGCGCATCCCAGCTTTCATTGGACATGTTTTCGAGATAGCGTGTGAGAGGTTCATACTTTCCCATTTCGGCCCCCATGATGATGTATCATTTGTATAAAATACATTTATAGACATGTCAATATTCATCTTACCCCCCGAATGGCATCCGCAGGACTGGCTGTGGATTGGCTTCCCGCATGATGCGGAAGAATGGCCCGGATTTCTGGAGGCCGCGCAGGCACAGATCGCCGCATTCGCCAGCGCCGTTGCAGAAAGCGGACAGGAAGTGCGGCTGCTTGTGCGGGGTGAGGCCAATGAGGCCGCAGCGCGCAAGTTGGTGAGCAGCAAGGTCACGCTGGAGCGCCGCACCTATGGCGACATCTGGCTGCGCGATACCGGGCCACTGGTTGTTGCAGGCGGCGGCAAGCGCTTGGCCCGGCGCTTCGGCTTCAACGGCTGGGGCGAAAAATACCTGATGGAGGGCGACCAGACCATCGGTGCGGAACTGGCCCGCGATGCGGCGCTGCACGTGACGACTTCAGACTGGATCCTCGAAGGCGGCGCGCTGGACGGCGACGGCACCGGGCTTGTGGTGACAACCGAGCAGTGCCTGCTGCACCCCAACCGCAATCCAGAACTCTCGCAGGCGGACATCGAAGCGCGGCTGGCGCGCGATTTGGGCTTTGACCGCGTGTTGTGGCTGGGCGAGGGCCTGCTCCACGATCACACCGATGGTCATGTCGATAACCTCGCCCGCTTCGTCGCGCCGGGCGAATTGGCGATGCCGCGGGCAACGGGCGAAGATGATCCCAACGCCGCCGTCTATGCCGACGCAAAAGCGCGGGCCGAGCATTTCGGGGTGACGGTCCGCGAAGTACCCTCACCAGGCCGGGTCGAAACGGATGGCCGGGCCGAGCCAGCAAGCTACATGAACTTCGCGATCACCACGCATCTCGTCGTAGTGCCAACTTTCGGCACGCCGCACGATGCCGATGGCGTTGCAGCCGTGGCCGCGCTGTTCCCGGACCGCGAAACTGTTGGTCTGCCCGCCGATGCCGTGCTGGCGGGCGGCGGAGGGTTCCATTGTGCAAGCCAGCAGATGCCTAAGTCATGACGCGTCGTCCCGGGCTTGACCCGGGACCGGTGGCAGTCAGAAGCAACCCTGATCAATGGCCCCAGCGGTCCCGAGTCAAGCCCGTGACGACACTCGGTTTAACGCTTCGGTAACCGCCCCGCGCGCATTGTCTCACTCATGGCACGCACTATCGCCTTCATCACCGCAACAACCAAGCCGCTCAGCGACCTCGCACCGCTGCGCGCGCTGATCGTTTGCGGCTGTGCACTGGCGCTGATTGCCGCCGGGTAAGCCTAGCCGCGCAAGTCGGGCGGCGTCGCCTCACCTTTCAGCATCGTAATCGCCTCTGCTAACGGCATAAGACGCTGGCGCTCCTCGCCCAGCGTGCGAATCGCAACCGTGCCTTCCTCGGCCTCGCGCTTGCCGACGACCAGCAGGTGCGGGACTTTGGCCAGTGAGTGCTCGCGCACCTTGTAGTTGATCTTCTCATTGCGCAGGTCGCTCTCGACCCGGATGCCTGCTGCTTTCAATTGCGCCACGACGTCCGCCGCATAATCATCCGCGTCTGAAACAATCGTCGCCACCACGGCCTGCACCGGGGCCAGCCAGACCGGCAGCTTGCCAGCGAAATGCTCGATCAGGATGCCGATAAACCGCTCGTAGGAGCCGAAGATCGCACGGTGGAGCATGACTGGACGGTGCCTGCCGCCGTCTTCGCCGACATAGCTGGCATCGAGTCGTTCGGGTAGGACATAGTCTGACTGGATCGTGCCGACCTGCCAGGTGCGACCGATCGCATCGGTTAGGTGCCATTCCAGCTTGGGGCCATAGAACGCGCCTTCGCCAGGCAGTTCTTCCAAATTGTGGCCTTCGCCCGTGAGCCCGGCATCGCGAACCGCCTGACGCAGGCCCGCCTCGGCCTTGTCCCAGTCCGCGTCCGAGCCGAAGCGCATTGCGGGGCGCAAGGCCAGTTTCAGCGAATAGGTGAAGCCGAACTCCTCATAGATCCGGTCGGCCAACTGGCAGAAGGCTTGGACTTCACCGACGATTTGGTCTTCGCGGCAAAAAATATGCGCGTCGTCCTGGGTGAACTGGCGCACCCGCATGAGGCCATGCAGGGCGCCATGCGGCTCGTTTCGGTGACAGCAGCCATTTTCGTAAAGCCGCAGGGGCAGGTCGCGATAGCTCTTGATACCCTGTTTGAAGACCAAAATATGAGCCGGGCAGTTCATCGGCTTCAAGGCCATCCAGTCGGCATCGGCAGCAACTTTCGGCGCGCCAGTCTCGCCGTCCGGGACAATATCGGGCACGGCGAACATGTTTTCAGCATATTTGCCCCAGTGGCCGGACTGTTCCCACTGACGAACATCCATCACCTGCGGGGTCTTGATTTCCTTGTAGCCTGCGCCGTCGATGGCACGGCGCATATAGGCCTCCAGCTCGCGCCAGATCACATAGCCGTTGGGATGCCAGAACACAGAGCCGTGGGCCTCTTGCTGGAGATGGAACAGGTCCATTTCCTGACCCAACCGCCGGTGATCGCGCTTGGCGGCCTCTTCCAGCCGCGTCAGGTGCGCATCAAGCTGCTTTTTGTTGAGCCAGCCGGTCCCGTAGATGCGGCTGAGCATCGCGTTTTTCTGATCGCCGCGCCAGTACGCGCCGGATACCCGGGTCAACTTGAAGGCCGCTGAATCGAGCTTGCCGGTGGAGGGCAGATGCGGCCCGCGGCACATGTCGTACCAGTCACTACCCGAGTGATAGACGCTAAGTTCCTCGCCTTCGGGCAGTTCTGCCGCCCATTCGGCCTTGAAGCTTTCGCCCGCCGCGCGCCACTGGGCGATCAGCGTGTCGCGTGCGATGACCTCGCGGGTCAGGGGTTTGTCCGCCGCGATAATCTTGCGCATTTCCGCTTCGATGGCAGGCAGGTCTTCTTCGGTGAACTGACGATCTTTCGGCGCGAAATCGTAGTAGAACCCGTCATCTGTGGAAGGGCCAAAAGTGATCTGCGTACCGGGAAACAGCGCCTGCACTGCCTCTGCCATGACATGCGCATAATCATGCCGCGCCAGATCGAGCGCTTCGGCCTCGTCGCGCGAGGTGACCAATGCCAATGCGGCAGCACCGGTGAACCGGTGCGACAAATCGACCAGTTCGCCATCGACCCGCGCTGCCAGCGCGGCCTTGGCCAGGCCGGGGCCAATTGCCAGGGCAACATCGGCAGGAGTCGAACCGGCAGGCATTTCGCGCGCGGAACCATCGGGCAGAGTGATCGTGTACATTTCGGACATGGGGGTGCCCTTAGCCGCGCAATGCCTGCGCCTCAACCTCCGCTTCGACAAGCTCAGGACAGGCTTGCCGGTTTGGGCGATTGGCCGCATGACTTTGCCATGATCGAAACCCGCTTCCACACGCTGCCCGACCAGCGCCGAATCACTTATCGCTTCACCCCCGGCAACGGCCCAACCCTCATCTTTCTGCCCGGTTATATGTCCGACATGGCGGGTTCCAAAGCGCAGGCGGTGTTCGATTGGGCCATGCTGCATGGCCAGGCCTGCCTGCTGCTTGACTATTCGGGCTGCGGGGAGAGCGACGGGGATTTTGCCGATGGCACACTCTCCCGCTGGCGTGATGAAGTGATGGCGCTGGTTGAGGCGCATTGCCCCGGCCCGCTCGTGTTCATTGGCTCATCGATGGGCGGATGGTTGATGCTGCTCTGCGCGCTGACCCTCCCACCCGAGCGCCTCGCGGGACTGATCGGCATTGCGCCCGCGCCCGATTTCACGGCCTGGGGGTTCAGCGATGAACAGCAAGCCGAATTTCTGGCGGGCGAGACAGTCCTTGAGGAAAACGCCTATGGCCCGCAGCCGACGCCGACCTATCCCGGTTTCTGGGCTGACGGGCAGGTCAATCTCTTGCTCGACAGTGAAATCGCCATCGCTTGCCCGGTCCGCCTGCTGCATGGCCAAGCCGACCCCGACGTGCCTTGGGAAGTGTCGTTGCAGCTGGCATCGAGCCTCCATTCATCGGATGTGCAGGTCATGCTGATCAAGGACGGCGATCATCGCCTCTCGCGCCCTGCCGACATCGCGCTGCTGGTGCACGTGGTGGCCGAACTGGCCGGAGCGGTCTAACTGGAGCCCTATCGATGTCCCTTGCTCTTGCCCTCTTGCTGCAAGTCGGCCCGTTCCAGAACCCTGCCCCTGCTGCGCCGCCGCGCCCGCCGGTGGCTGCACAGCCCAGCGCTGCACCGACCGCCCTGCCACCGCCGCGCGGGCGGTTACAGTTCTGCCTCGACGATGTGACGAGCAATCCGGTCGATGCCATCGATGATGCAGAGGTATGGCGCGATGCGGTGCAGGGATCAGCCAAAGCCGAACCTAACCTGTGCCTGGGTTCGGCGCACGCGCGGCTGGAACACTGGACCGAAGCCGAAGAAGCCTTCCTTGCAGGCCGCGATATGGCCGCGAGCAGCGACCGGGCCTTGCGCGCCAAGCTGGGCGCGATGGCGGGCAATGCCGCGCTGGCACAGGGTGATTTCGAGCAGGCACTGACAACGCTTGATCTTGCGCGCAGCGATGCCAGTGCTGCAGCTGACCTGCGGCTGACCGGCGAGATTGCCATCGACCGGGCTCGCGCGCTGGTGGCGCTCAAGCGCGAGCCAGAGGCCGAGACGGCGCTGGTCGAGGCGCGCACTTCAAGCGCCGGCAATGGTCTGGCATGGCTGTTTTCGGCGACACTTTCGCGCCGTCAGGGCAAACTTGCAGCGGCACAGGCGCAGATCGCCACGGCGGCAGGGCTCTCCCCCCGCGATCCCGAGATCGGGCTGGAGGCAGGCGTGATTGCTATGCTCGCGGGCAATGAGGCGGCAGCGCGCAAGTCATGGAAATCGGCCATCGACACCGCACCCTCCAGCGATGCGGCCACCACCGCGCGCGGCTACCTTGCGCAACTGGCCGCACCGCCCCAAGGCAAGCCATGATCCCACTTTCCGTCCTCGATCTGGTCCCGGTCCGTGAGGGCAGCACCACGTCGGAAGCGCTCGCTGATTCGGCCATGCTGGCCCGCGCGGCGGAAGCTGCGGGCTACAAGCGCTATTGGGTGGCCGAACATCACGGCATGGAAGGCCTTGCGGGCGGAGCAACTTCGGTTGTGCTGGCCCACATCGGCAATACGACCAAGACGATCCGCATCGGTGCTGGGGGTATCATGCTGCCCAACCACAATCCCTATGTGATCGCCGAACAGTTCGGCACGCTCGACGCGCTTTTCCCCGGACGCGTCGATCTGGGGCTTGGCAGAGCGCCCGGCGCGGACAGCCGGATTGCCCAAGCCTTGCGCAAGGACCTGATGCGCGGGGCGGAGACGTTTCCGAACGATGTGATGGAATTGCAGGTGCGCTTTGCGGGCACGCCGGCTTTGCCGATTGCGGCTGGTCCGGCACTGGGTGCCAAGGTCGAGATGTGGATTCTGGGATCAAGCCTCTATGGCGCGCAGCTCGCCGCGCATCTGGGCATGCCCTATGCCTTTGCCTCGCATTTCGCGCCCGCCCTTCTCGATCAGGCTTTGCAAGTCTATCGCGACAATTTTCAGCCGTCCGATGCGCTGGGCAAACCGCACGTCATGGCCGCGATGTCGGTGATCGCCGCCGAGACTGACGAAGTGGCCGCCCTGCTCGCCACCTCGATGGAGCAGAGCTTCGTCGCCTTCCGCACCGGCGGATCGGGCAGGCTCAAGCCGCCAGTGCCCGGATACCGCGAAACCATGCCGCCTGAAGCCGTGGCAATGATGCAGAATATGCGCGCGGTCAGTGCGATTGGCGGGCCAGAGACAGTGCGCGAGGGGATCCTGCGATTTCTGGAACGCACGAGGGCGGACGAGCTGATTATTGCAGGGTCGATCTTTGATCCGGCATTGCGCTGCCGCTCATTGGAATTGACAATGGAGGCCATGCGCTAGGCACGGGTTGACCTTGGCGCGAAATTCGCCAATCGAGCGGGCATGAAACAGGCAGATGTGGTTATCGTGGGAGCTGGTCACGGCGGCGCGCAATGCGCGCTGGCGCTGCGCCAGAATGGGTTCACCGGCAGCATTGCAATGATCGGGCGAGAGCCAGAGCCGCCTTATGAGCGCCCGCCGCTCTCCAAGGAATACTTCGCCCGCGAGAAGACCTTTGACCGGCTGTACATCCGCCCGCCAGCGTTCTGGGGTGAGAAGGATATTTCGCTGCTGTTAAGCACCGAAGTCACCGCAATCGATCCAGCTGCCAAACTGCTCACGCTCTCGGACAGCAGCACATTCGGTTATGGCAAGCTGGTCTGGGCAACCGGCGGCGATCCGCGCGCATTGCCAGTGCCGGGCGGCGATCTGGCGGGGGTTCATGCGGTGCGCACGCGTGCTGACTGCGACCAACTCATGGGTGAGATCGACGGCGGCGTGCACAATATCGTCGTCGTTGGCGGTGGCTATATCGGGCTTGAGGCGGCCGCCGTGCTGACCAAGCTGGGCTGCACCGTAACCTTGCTTGAGGCGCTGCCGCGCGTGCTGGCGCGGGTTGCTGGCCCAGAGCTTTCAGCGTTTTACGAGAAAGAACACCGCGACCACGGCGTCGATCTGCGCACCGATGTGGTGGTGGACAGCTTTGTCGGTGAGGGCCGCGTCACTGGCGTCAAGCTGGGTGACGGCGAGGTTATTCCCGCCGACGCGGTGATTGTCGGCATCGGCATCATCGCGGCCGTCTCGCCGCTGATCGCGGCGGGCGCAGAAGGCGGCAACGGCGTGGCAATTGATGATCACTGCCGCACCTCACTGGCCGATATCTATGCCATCGGCGACTGTGCCGCCTTTGCTTGCGATTACGCCGAGGGCGCGGTGATGCGGGTCGAATCGGTGCAGAACGCCAATGATCAGGGCACCTGCGTCGCCAAGGCGATCTGCGGCGATCCGCAGCCCTATCATGCCTTCCCGTGGTTCTGGTCGAACCAGTATGACCTGCGCTTGCAAACTGCAGGGCTGTCGGTTGGCTATGATCAGACACTCGTGCGCGGGCGACCAGAGGATCGTTCGTTTTCGGTGGTGTACCTGAAACAGGGCCGCGTGATCGCGCTCGACTGCGTCAATGCGGTCAAGGACTATGTCCAAGGCCGCAAGCTGGTCGAGGCGCGGGTTTCGCCTGATCTGGCGCGGCTGGCGGATGCCGGGGTGCCGCTCAAGGAATTGATGCCAGCCTGACGTCGTCCCGGACTTGATCCGGGACCGCTGGCATTTGTGTGCCACCGGCCCCGGAAAATGTCCGGGACGACGAAAAGGTGAGTTCGCCTGCCGCCCAGTTCGCAGCTTCGGCAACCACCGGATCGCGATCGGCGATCAGACTTTCAACTATTCCCAGCAGTCCCAAATCCGCGCTATTCCCCGCCGCGATCAGGCAGTTGCGCACGAAACGGTTGCGCCCGATTCGCTTGATCGGCGATCCTGAAAACAGCTTGCGAAACCCCGCATCATCGAGCGCCAGCAGTTCTGCCAGCCGCGGCGCTGCCAATTCGGCGCGCGGCAAGAACGCCCGGTTCGCCGCCGCTGCCTCGGCAAACTTGTTCCAAGGACAAACTGCCAAGCAATCATCGCAGCCATAAATCCGGTTACCGATAGCCTTGCGGAAGTCATCCGGGATCGGGCCCTTGTGCTCGATGGTGAGGTAGGAAATGCAGCGCCGGGCATCGACCTTGTAAGGCGACGGGAAGGCATCGGTTGGGCAAGCCGTCTGACAGGCATTGCAGGAGCCACAGTGGTCCGCCTCCGCCGCATCGGGCGCGAACTCCAGCGTCGTGTAGATCTCGCCGAGGAACAGCCACGAGCCATGTGTGCGGCTGACCAGATTGCTGTGCTTGCCCTGCCAGCCCAGCCCCGCCGCAGCCGCCAGCGGCTTTTCCATAACCGGCGCGGTGTCGGTAAACACCTTGACGCCCACCTCGCCCAGTCCGCGCCGCGCGGTTTCGGCGACCAGCCACCGGGCGAGCGCCTTGAGCGCCTTCTTGACCACATCGTGATAGTCGCCCCCTTGTGCATAGACCGAAATCCGCGCGCGGTCGGGTTGGTCCGCCAGCGCCATAGGGTC
>JANPPM010000135.1:0-1700 GCA_031428495.1 Novosphingobium sp. | reverse complement strand
CGTTGCCGGTGATGGTGAATTCGCTCGGCGCATCAGTTTCGTCTGCGAAGGCCGGAACCGAAGTCAGTCCGGCAGTCGCCAGAATTGTTGCGGCCATAAGGCCACGAATGGACGTAAGCATAGTTTTTCCCTCACGGTTATTACTGCCTCGTCCCACCTGCGCGCTCACGGTGCGCCTCGTTTATGGGCTGCATCACATGATTGCCCTCGTGATCTGCACACCGATGCTGCATTGCACAAGAGAAAAAACGTAACAAATCTGAAATGGTCAAAGAGTGTTGATTTTATGCAACGGTTACCCCGAGCGCGCTCGCGGCTTGTGACGGGCACACCGCCACACTATAGCGCGCGGCAGGCCATCCCCATGTTCAAAACGCTCCGCAAGCTCGTTCGGCCGCACCCTGCACAGCCGCTTCCCGCGATTCCCCGGGGCCAGCGGGTCTATGCCGTCGGCGATGTGCATGGCCGATGCGATCTGTTCGACCGGCTTGTGACGGCTATCGAGGCGGATGACAGTGCGCGCAGCCCGGCGGATACGACAATCGTATTGCTGGGCGATCTGGTCGACCGCGGACCCGACAGCGCAGGCGTCGTCGCCGCTGCGCGCGCGCTGGCCCAGCGCCGCGCCGTGCGAATCTTGTGGGGTAACCACGAAGAAATGTTCCTGCGCAGCTTTGACGATCTTGCGACGCTACGCCATTTCCTGCGCTTTGGCGGACGCGAGACGATGCTGTCCTATCCGCTCGATGCAAAGCAATGGAATGAGGCAACGCTCGAAGAGGCGCAGGCGCTGATGCATGCTGCGGTGCCGACCGCCGATCTGGATTTCATCCGCAATTTCGAAGACTGGATCGTGATCGGCGATTATCTGTTCGTTCACGCCGGGATTGTGCCTGGGGTTCCGCTCGAGCAGCAAAAGCGCCACGAATTGCGCTGGATTCGCGAGCCATTTCTCAGCCACCCGGATGATCACGGATTTGTCGTGGTTCACGGGCACACGATCACCGACGCGCCGGTGATTCGGCCCAACCGCATTGGTATCGATACTGGTGCCTTTGCCAGTGGCAGGTTGACCGCGCTGGTATTGGAAGCCGAATTGCGCTGGCTGCTCTCGACCACGCCGGATGATGGACCGGTTAAACTCGAAGTCTGCGCGCCATGAACAGGAATGAACGATGAAGATTGCAATGGTGGGTTCGGGATACGTCGGGCTGGTGTCGGGAGCCTGCTTCGCCGACTTCGGGCACGACGTGGTATGCATCGACAAGGACCCGGCAAAAATCACGCGGCTTCAGGCTGGCGAAATGCCCATTTATGAGCCGGGGCTTGAAGAATTGGTCCGGCGCAACGCCCGCATCGGCAACCTGTCGTTCACCACCGATCTGGCAGCGGGAATTTCCGGAGCCGACGCCATTTTCATTGCCGTGGGCACGCCCTCACGTCGCGGCGATGGTCACGCAGACCTGTCATTCGTCCATGCAGTGGCGCGCGAGGTGGGCGACCATCTCGACCATCCAGCGGTGATCGTCACCAAGTCAACGGTACCTGTCGGCACAGGTGACGAGGTTGAGCGGCTGATCGCAGAATCGGGCACCAAAGTCCGTTTTGCGGTAGCCTCCAACCCCGAGTTCCTGCGCGAAGGCGCGGCGATTGGCGATTTCAAGCGTCCCGACCGGATTGTTATCGGAAGCGACGAGCCC
>JANPPM010000134.1:0-2854 GCA_031428495.1 Novosphingobium sp. | reverse complement strand
ACCGCGTTGCCGCTGGCGTCAGTGATGCAGAACTGGTCGTTCGCACCCGCGCTGTTGGCCACGCGGCAATTGCGGATGCCGGTGCGGGTCAGGGTGAAGTTGCCGCTGTCGACATCGTGCTTGGTATATTCGACGCCTGCGATGAACTGGTGCTTGGCGCCAAACAGGTTGGCATCGACATAGAGATTGGTCTGGTTGGCGATGTAGGCGACATCCTGCCAGCCGGTGTGGCCGTTATCGATTCCGCCGGTCGTATAGATCCCGGTGGCGTTGAAGGCAGAGGTGGTGCGCAGGCCCAGACCCGAGTTGACGTACTGGTTGTAAGAAGAGCCGTAGCGGGTGAGATTGGTGATCCGCACATTGGGCGAGAAGGCGTATTTGATACGCGCGGTGAAGGTATCGACGTCCGATTTCAGAAAATCCGTATCCTGCGCATAGACCGGCAGGGTCGGCCCGGGGACACGTGTTCCATCCGGGTTGGTAATCAGGAAGCCACCAAGATCGGGATTGTCGTGCGCGCGCAGGCCATAATAGTCGAGCGTGATGCTCAAGTTGTCAGTGGGTGCATAGACCGCAGAAACCGCCAGACCCTTTCGGTCGCGGAAAGCAGGGCTGCGATCGGGAACATCGGTCGTGGCGTAAAGCGCATTCGCGCGGATGGCGAAGCTGTTGCCGGTCGAATAGTTGATGTCGGCTGTCGCGCGAATGAAATCGTCAGTGCCGACGCCGACCGAAGCCTTGGTGAAATTGAAATCGGTGGTCGCCTGCTTGGTGATCGCATTGACCGCGCCGCCCGACGAGCCGCGCCCGGCAAAGCTGGAGTTCGGCCCCTTGGAAATTTCGATCTGCTCGATGGCGAAGCTCTCGCGGATCGTCATGCCCGGATCGCGCAGACCATCGACGAAAACGTCGCTCTTCGCTTCCTGGCCGCGGATGATGTATCGGTCGCCAAAGGCATTGCCGTTCTCGCCAGTGCCCACGGTCACGCCCGGCTGTGTGTCGAGAATGCGCGAAAGGTCGGTATAGCCCGACTGCTCGATCTGGGCGCGGGTGAGTACAGAAATCGTCGCCGGGGTTTCTGCCAGCGGGCGGCTGTGGCGCTCATCGCCTGATGTGCGCGCCTTGAAAGGGACGCCCACCTGGGCATTCGGATTGGGGTCAATCGCGGTATCTTCGACCGTCATCGTCGCCAGCGGAGCTTCGCCTGCATCCTGCGGCTGGGACTGCGCTTGGGCGAGAACCTGAACGGGCATCAGCATGGCAGCCGATACTCCCAGCAAGCCTGCGGTAACGCGGGCCAGATCGCGGCTATTGCGCAGGCTGCGCGGCGCAATGATGCCGGATTGCGTATTGGACATTCAAATTCCCCTGATCGACAGAATAATATTGCGATTGATTCGCAATAGTGGGTCCATTATTGAGAAGGCCTCGCAATAGCAAGTCGAATGTGTTGAATTTCTGCGCTGATTTCCAGCGCTCTCGATCCAAAGACCTTGACCAGTCACTCTACGGCGCAGAATGGCGGTGAGATGATGAAAGCAACCATCTGGCACAATCCGGCATGCGGCACTTCGCGCAAAACCTTGGCGATTCTTGAGGAGGTGCCCGGGGTCACGGTGACAGTTGTCGAATATCTCAAGCATCCGCCCAGTGCAGAAAAGCTTGCCCAGCTTTATCGCGATGCCGGTATCACTCCGCAGCAGGGCCTGCGTCTGCGCGGCACGGACGCCGAAGAGCGCGGCCTGCCAGCCGCTGATGCGCCGACCGTGCTCGCCGCCATGGCCGCCGATTCGCGGCTGATTGAACGGCCGCTGGTTGAAACGGAAAAGGGCGTGCGGCTGTGCCGTCCGCAAGACACGGTGCACGAGATACTCTAGCCTAGCTGTCCGGCAGAACGGCACGGCCACGCTTGCCAAGCCTCGCCAAATTTGCAAACGACGATGTCCGACCTTCCACTTCGACTGCATAGGCCGTTCCCCAGCATGTCCAGCAACCAGCTTGCCCGCGAGGCGTTGCCGCAAAAGTTGAAGCGCCAGATCAAACAGGCGATGGGTCCGTGGGGGGTGTTTTTCGAAGGATTCATGCGCAATCCGGTGATGGTCGGCTCGATCATCCCGTCATCGCGCTATACCATCGACAAGATGCTGGCCCCGGTGAACTGGGATACCTGCAAGCTGTTTGTCGAGTATGGCCCTGGCGTCGGCACTTTCTGCCGCCCGGTGCTGGACAGGCTGCGCCGCGATGCGCAGCTGATCGTCATCGACACCAATCCGCTGTATATCGACTATCTGCGCGCCACCATTCGTGACAGCCGCTTTGTCGCAGTGCTGGGCTCCGCTGCCGATGTCGAGGAAATCGTCGCCGCGCACGGCCATGACCATGCCGACTATGTCCTGTCAGGCCTGCCCTTCTCCACCCTGCCCGATGGCGTTGGCCCGGCGATTGCCTCTGCAACCTACCGCGTGCTGGGCGCAGGCGGCGCGTTCCTCGTCTATCAGTTCACACCTCCCCGCGCGCGCGAATGCATTGCGGATTATTTCGCCGATCTCGACCACGGCTTCGAGCTGCGCAACATTCCTCCCAGCTTCCTGTCGTGGGGCTGGAAGGAGCGGGTCAGCCCAGTCTGATGCGAGCGACCTGACTGCTCGACAGCGGGCCAATCGTTTGCAATGAGCGGGGCATGACCCAATTCACGCTTTCCGGCTTCGACCTGGATGCCTTTATATCCGCCACGCTGGCGGAGGATCTGGGCGTAGGGCTGCCGGGTGGCGGCCATGACGTTACCTCGGACAGTGTGATTCCGGCCGATGCCCGTTTCTCGGGCGTTATGGACAGCCGCGATGCGATAACTGTC
>JANPPM010000133.1:0-7552 GCA_031428495.1 Novosphingobium sp. | reverse complement strand
TTCATCACGGCAATATGCTTTGACGCCGCCAACGTGTATGGCCCGCGCCATGTCTGCGTCTGCAACCCTTGCCACGGATCTTGATCCGGCTGCGCTGTTCCAATTGGACGGGCCGCTCTCGCAGCGAAGAATCGTCGTCGCTATGTCCGGCGGGGTCGATAGCTCAGTGGTTGCAGCACTGGCGGCGGCAAGCGGGGCCGAGGTGATCGGCATAACGCTCCAGCTTTATGATCACGGAGAAGCCGCCAAGCGCAAGGGCGCCTGCTGCGCCGGCGACGATATTCGCGACGCACGCGCCGTTGCCGACCGGCTGGGCATCGCGCACTATGTGTTCGACCACGAAACCCGGTTTCGTGAAGAAGTGGTCGAGCAATTTGCCGGAGACTATCTGGCGGGACGCACCCCGATCCCGTGCATTCGCTGCAATATGGGGCCGAAATTTACCGACCTGTTCGCCATGGCCCGCGAGCTGGGCGCGGATTGCCTCGCAACCGGGCACTATGTCCGCCGCGTAGAGACCGACACCGGCCCGCAGCTTCACCGCGCCGCCGATCCCGCGCGCGATCAGAGCTATTTTCTCTATGCGACCACGCAGGCGCAGCTCGATTACCTGCGCTTTCCCTTGGGCGGCCTGCCCAAGCCCCAGGTGCGCACCCTTGCCGAGGCGGCCGGGCTGCGCGTCGCGGCCAAGCCGGACAGTCAGGACATCTGCTTCGTACCCGATGGCGATTATGCCAGCGTGGTGCGCAAGATCCGTCCCGAGGCTGACGCGCCCGGCGAGGTGGTGCATGCGGAAAGCGGCACAGTGCTGGGCCAGCACCGGGGGATCATCAACTATACCGTCGGCCAGCGGCGCGGGCTTGAGATCGGCGGACAGCCTGAACCGCTCTATGTCACCGGGATCGACGCGGTGAACCGCCGGGTGCTCGCCGGGCCAAGGCGGCTATTGGCAGTCGGCGCGGCATCGCTTGTCGAAACCAACCGCATTGGACCGCTGCCGGATATGCCGCTTACCGCCAAAGTGCGCTCGCTGGCCAAGCCGGTGCCGATCATGCTCGAAGGTCCGCTAGGAGACGGCACGCCAAGCCGCATCCGGTTCCTGCAGCCCGAATTCGGTGTTGCGCCGGGGCAGGCAGCGGTGATCTATGCTGGCGAACGCGTGGTCGGCGGCGGCTGGATTGAGGCGACGGAAGCGCCCTAATCTTCCCACTTTTCCAGCACGCAGCCTTCGCCTTCGCGGAACTGCGCAGTTTGGCTGGAAAGCAGAGGAAAGCGCGCGGTGACGCTTTTCTGCTTCGTATCTTCGCTCAGTGTCACCAGCGCCATACCGGGCAGGAAATCTTTTCCGCAATCGCCCAGACTGCGCCCGCCGACGAAGCGGCACGAACAGGCAACCCGCGCGGCGTATGAAGCGCCCGCCGCAGCATAGCCATTGAGCGGCTTCCAGAACCAGATCAGCGCAGCAATGAGTACCAGCGCGACAACCGTGGGCACCATGCGCCAGCGCCGCGGCAGTCGGCGCAAGGTCGGCAGGGCAGGAGGCTTGGCTGTTGCCATATGCGCGCGGCTTACGCATGGAAGGCCCGCCATGTCGACCCGCGTTTTTTTCCTCGCCGCCCTCGCGCTGGCTTTGCCCGCCTTGACCGGGTGCGGCAGCGATAGTGCTCCGGCAACGCCGCCGCCGCTGGACAAAGCAGCGCTGACTGTCGTCGTCAAAGACCCCGGCGTGCAGCGCGAAACACTGGCACGCAGGATCGACGCCCTGTTCACCGATGCCGATGCTGGCGAGACGCAGGCTCTGCTGGTGATGCAGGGCGGGCGCATTGTCGCTGAACGCTATGGCCCGGGGTACCACGAGAATACGCGCTTTGCCGGTTGGTCGATGGGCAAGACGATTACCGGAGTGCTGATCGGCCTGCTGGTTTCCGACGGCCGGTTGCGGCTCGATGAAAGCGTGCCGGTGCCCGCGTGGGAGCGCCCCGGCGATCCGCGCGGCGAGATCACCTTGCGCCAGCTGCTCCAGATGCGATCTGGCCTGCGACATACCGAAAGCGGCGATCCGCCCTATGCCTCCGATGAAGTGCGCATGCTGTTTCTCGATGGGCGCGACGATATGGCAGCGCATGCCGAAGCCATGCCATTGGAGGCAGAGCCGGGGCGCAAGTTCGAATATTCTTCGGCCACCTCGGTAATCCTCTCAGATGTTGCAGCGCATTCCCTGACCCTCCGGCGCGAGCCCGAACTACGCCGCAAGGCTGTCGCCGAATATCTGCGCACGCGCATTTTCGAGCCACTGGGCATGCGCTCTGCTATCCCGGAGTTTGATGCGGCGGGGACTTTCATCGGATCAAGCATGGTGCACGCCACGGCGCGCGACTGGGGCAAGCTCGGTGAGTTTCTGCGCAACAAGGGATCAGTGCGCGGCGCGCAGGTGGTGCCGCGCGGCTGGATTGAATTCATGACCACGCCAAGCCCGCGCAATCCCGGTTACGGCGCGCAGCTTTGGCTGAACCGTCCGCGAAACGAAGGGCGGGGACCGATATTTCCTGCGCCCGTGCCCGCCAGCGCCTTTTCCTGCGTCGGCCATCTCGGCCAATATGTGCTGGTTTCGCCCGCCCAGAAACTGACGGTGGTCCGCCTCGGCCACACTGCTGATGGGGAGCGCGAGGCGCTGCGCGCGCGCCTTGCGGCAATCGCCGGGTTATTCCCCAAAAGCTGACCCGGCTTATCCTTGCGGTAGTACTTCTTCAGCAGCCAAGCCCTTTTCATCGACCAGTCCTTCAGGATCGGGATGGATCAGGATTTCGACATCGGGAAATTCGGCGAGCAGCTTCGCCTCGATCTCGTCCATAACCCGGTGCGCATGACGAATCGTCATCGCGGGATCGACCCAGACGTGGAACTGGACAAAATCGCGGTTGCCCGATGTGCGCGTGCGCAGATCGTGCACTCCGCGCAGTTCCGGATGGCGGCCAAGCACATCGATGAAGCGGGCCTTTTTCTCATCCGGCCATTCGCGGTCCATCAGTTGTTCGATCGCCCGCGCTGAAGCACGCCACGCACCCCACGCGAGCCACAGGGCTATCGCAATACCGAAAAACGGATCAGCTCCCGCGATACCGGCAAATTGATCGAGAATGAGCGCAGCAATAACCGCAAGATTGAGCAGCAGGTCAGACTGATAGTGAACATGATCGGTGGCAATCGCGAGGCTGCCAGTGCGGGTAATAACGTGTCGCTGCCAAGCCAGTAGTGCCAGTGTTGCGACAATCGCAATCACCGACACCGCGATACCGGCTCCCGCCGCTTGGGTGCGCGCTCCGCCAATCAATTCCTGAGTAGCGTGTGAAGCAATCGCAAGGGCCGAGATCGAAATCAGCACCACCTGAAACATCGCCGCCAGTGCCTCGGCCTTGCCGTGGCCGAAACGGTGTTCGTCATCATCAGGTTGAGCAGCCACCCAGACGCCCGCGAGCGTGGCCAGGCTAGCGATCAGATCGAGCGCAGTGTCGGCCAGGCTGCCAAGCATCGCGGTCGATCCGGTTGACCACGCCGCCCAAGCCTTGAGCGCCACCAGCAGCACCGCCACGCCGATGCTGGCCACTGCGGCGCTGCGATTGAGCCCGTCGGAAGTGACTTTAGATTTCATGGATAAAGCAAGGTGCTGGGCCAGCCGCCGTCGGTCCGCGTGAAACGGCGGCGCTCATGCAATCGGTGCGCGCGGTCGATCCAGAATTCCATCGCCGACGGCGCCAAGCGAAAACCGGTCCAGTGCGGCGGGCGAACGACCGCGCCGCCTGCGAATTTCCGCTCGGCTTCGTCGTGACGCGCCAGAAATGTCTCGCGCGAATCGAGCGGCGCTGATTGGTCCGATGCCACTGCGCCCAGCTGGGATACGCGACTGCGACTGGCGAAATAGGCATCCGCCGTCGCCGCATCGACCGCTGTCAGTGTGCCTTCAATCCGAATTTGCCGGCGCAGCGACTTCCAGTGAAACAGCAGCGCAGCCTGACTGTTGGCGGCAATCTCCTGCCCCTTGCGGCTGTATGTGTTGGTGTAAAAGATGAAGCCAGCGGGACCATGCCCTTTGAGCAGGACCATCCGCACCGAGGGCGCGCCGCTTGGTGTGGCCGTCGCCAAGGCCATTGCCTCGGGATCGTTGGGTTCGGACAGGCGCGCCTCAGCGAACCACGCGTCAAAAAGTGCGAAGGGATCGCCAGCGGGAATAGCATCGCTGGACAGGGTATTACTTTCGGCCATGGCCCGTCGCATAGGCCGTGATCACAGCCATGAAAAGCGCGCCTTGCCGTAAGGCTTTCGCAAACCTAGTTAAGCGCCATGGCAGCAGACCCTTATAGCACGCTTGGCGTGGCGCGCGGCGCGAGCGAGAAAGACATCAAGTCCGCTTATCGCAAACTCGCCAAAGAGCTTCACCCCGACAAGAACTCGAAGAATCCGAAGGCCACCGAGCGTTTCAGCGAAGTGACCAGCGCCTATGACCTGCTGTCCGACAAGACCAAGCGCGGCCAGTTCGATCGCGGCGAAATCGATGCTCAGGGCAATCCGGCGATGCCCCCAGGGTTTGGCGGCGGCTACGGCGGCGGACCGGGTCGGGGTCAAGGCGGGTTCGGTGGTGGCGAGACTATCGACCTCGGCGACATATTTGGCGGTATGTTCGGCGGCGGCGGCGGATTTGGTGGGGGCGGCCGGGGGCGCGCCGCACCCAAGGGCGCAAATCTGCAATATCGTCTGGCGGTGCCGTTTGCCGACGCTGCCACCCGCGCCGCCCAGCGCATAACCCTTGGCGACGGCAAGACCATTGACCTCAAACTGCCTGCCGGGGTGGAAGACGGCACCCAGATGCGGCTCGGCGGCAAGGGAGAGCCGGGACCCGGTGGCAACGGCGATGCCTTGGTAACGATCTTGATCGAGCCGCATCCGGTGTTCATCCGTGACGGCGATAATATCCGGCTCGACCTGCCGATTGCCCTCGATGAGGCTGTGCGCGGGGCAAAGGTGAAGGTGCCGACCGTCGAGGGCGCAGTAATGCTGACGATTGCACCCGGTTCAAGCTCGGGCAAAGTACTGCGGCTGAAAGGTCGCGGCTTCACCCGCAAGGATGGCACGCGCGGCGATCAATTGGTCAATCTCGAAATCATGCTCCCCGAAGACGATACCGACCTCGCCAGTCGCCTCGAAGGCTGGCAAGACAGCCGTCCGCTACGCGCCAAACTCGGCGTCTGATAATCGGTGCATAAGGAACCTTTGTGGAAGAGCGCCCGCTCGACAGACCCGGCATCGAGGCCAATCTTTCGCCCGAGGCCCGCAAGCGCGCTGCGCTGGAATGGCGACATGGCCTGCAAAAGCGATTCGGGCGCGCACTAGGGCCCAAGAGCCGGACGGTCACGGTGTTAAAGCGGGTTTGGATCGGATCTTATTATGACGGTTTCATCCATGCCGGCAATCTTGCCTATATGGCGATCCTTGCACTGTTTCCGTTTTTCGTGACGATGACGGCGGTGTTCACGCTGCTCGGCGAGGCGGACCAGCGTGAAGCATCGGTTATTGCTTTCCTTACCGCGCTGCCGCCAGTGGTCGCCAGTGTGCTGGAACCTGTTGCCCGCGACGTTGTGGCATCGCGCTCTGGCTGGCTGCTGTGGGCGGGCGGGCTGGTCGGGCTGTGGACAGTCTCCAGCCTGATCGAGACGATCCGCGATATCCTGCACCGCGCCTCTGGCACCGAGGCGACACTGGCGTTCTGGCGGCAGCGGCTGCTTTCCTCGGCGATGATTTTCGGCGCGGTGGTAACCCTGCTGTTTTCGCTTTTCGCGCAAGTAGCCATAACCGCAGCGCAAGAGGTGATCACAGCCTGGTTTCCCCGGCTTGAAACGCTTGCGCTGGTGCTGTCGACCTCGCGGCTGATACCTGCGGTTATCCTGTTCTTCTCGATCTTCCTGCTGTTCCTGTCGCTGACACCGGGCGCCTATCGCGGCAAGGGCTATCCCAAATGGCCCGGCGCCGTTCTGGTCACGCTATGGTGGCTGGGTGTAACCGTGGCGCTACCAATCGCGCTGCGCTGGTTTTTCAGCTACGACCTGACCTATGGCAGCCTTGCCGGGGTGATGATCGCGCTTTTCTTTTTCTGGCTTGTCGGCTTAGGGTTGGTTGTCGGCGCTGAACTCAATGCAGCATTGGCGGTAACGCCGGAAGAACGCGACATGCTGGTTGTGGCCAGCAGTACGGCGGCCAAGGCTGCCGAAGGGGAGGCGGGGCCACAGGCCCCTGAGGAACGGAACGACGATTGATGACCGGTTTGATGCAGGGAAAACGCGGGCTGATAATGGGCCTGGCAAATGACAAGTCGCTCGCCTGGGGTATAGCCAAGGCCCTGCGCGAACATGGTGCAGAGCTTGCTTTCACCTATCCCAACGCCGCCATCGAAAAGCGCGTGCGCCCGCTGGCAAGCGAACTGGGCTGCGATATCGTGCTGCCCTGCGATGTCTCCGACATGCCTTCGCTGGACACTGCCTTTGCCGATCTGGCGTCGCGCTGGCCGACAATCGACTTTCTGGTTCATGCCATTGGTGCATCGGACAAAAACGAGTTGCGCGGGCGCTATGCCGACACCAGCCTCGAAAACTTCATCAACACCATGAATGTCAGCGTTTACAGTCTGACCGCCGTGGCGCAGCGATGCCTGCCGATGATGCCGGGCGGCGGCTCGATTCTGACGCTGACCTATTACGGCGCAGAAAAGGTCATCCCGCACTACAACGTCATGGGCGTGGCAAAGTCAGCGCTGGAAACCAGCGTCAAATATCTTGCCGCCGATCTTGGCCGCGACAATATCCGCGTCAATGCCATCTCCGCCGGGCCAATCCGCACGCTGGCGGCATCAGGCATTGGCGATTTCAACCTGATCCTCAAATGGAACGAGCTGAACGCGCCCTTGGGCCGCAATGTCACGATCGAGGATGTTGGCGGGGCCGGGCTTTACTTGCTTTCAGACCTGGCATCAGGCGTGACCGGCGAAATCCACCATGTCGACGCGGGCTACAACGTCATCGGCATGAAGCGCGAGGACGCGCCGGATATTGCGCTCGCCTGATCGGGCCTAGTTGACCGCGGGCGGGGCCGGATCTGACTTTCCGCCGTCCGGATCCTGCAAGGCGCGCTGCTTGGCATCGTATTCGCGTTCCAGCACCTCGACGCGGGCCTGGGTTGCGGCGGCATCCTGATCAATCGAGGACAGACGGCGCGCGCGTTCCTCGGCGATCAGCTGGCTGAAGCGGATATTGGGATCCTGCTTCTTTTCGGCATAGGCGGTGTCGATAAACCGGCCCATGCAGCCGGTGAAGCCCCCGCCGCCAACCGGCGAACAACTGAGCGTGCCGGTGGACCCTACGGTTTCGTATGCGAGCACGCGGTTGTTCCATGCGTCGTTCTGCGGCGAAAAGGTTTCGCGGAGGCCCTCGGGTATCCGGTAACGCTCGCTTTCATCCTTGCGCGCGCAGACGGTAATTTCATTGTCCGTCGATTGCGGGCAGGCGTC
>JANPPM010000132.1:0-4666 GCA_031428495.1 Novosphingobium sp. | reverse complement strand
GGGCTTCCTCTTCCTCGTCCCGGGCCTGACCCGGGACCGCTGGCGTCATTTGCGCCCGTCTCGCTCTGCTGCGGCCAGCGGTCCCGGGTCAAGCCCGGGATGACGGATCAGGTGATTGGCTGGGCAATAAGGCAGATGCTGCCGCTTGCGAAGCCAATCGCGGCAAGGGAAGCTGCAACACCGCAGGAGCCTTGATAAATCGTCTCGCCGCCGATGGTAATATCGCCTTGAGTCGGAATGGCCAACAACGGCCTGTCGCCATAACGGCCCAGCACTTCTCGGTCGGGCTGTCCAACACTGTGATCGAGCCGGAAAAGCGGTCCATCAACCAGCAGGGCACTCGCTGCGCCGGAGAAATGTTTGCGGTGCTTTGCATCATGCGGTGTGCCGATCGCGACGGCCACGCCTTCATCCAGATGCAGCTCACGCGGGCGACCATAATCATAGAGCCGGTATGTCACGTCGCTGGCCTGTTGCACTTCGATCAGGCTGATGCCCGCCCCGATGGCATGGACAGTGCCCGCCGGAATGTAGAAAAAATCGCCTGCGCGGACCGGATACCATTCCATCAATTGCTCGATGCTGCCGTCCAGCGCGGCGCCGCGGATCGCCTCGCGGTCAATCGGTGCCTTGAACCCGATGCCAAGCGCGGCCCCCGGCTCGGCTCTGGTTACCAGCCAGCACTCTTCCTTGCCGTGATCGGGCAACTGCGCATCCGAGGGATGCACCTGCACCGATAGTTTTTCCGAGGTGAAGATATATTTGACCAGCAACTGCGGCAATTGCGGCGGCGGCTCGAACCATACCTCGCCGATCCGCTGACCCGGCTCTGCAGTGAAAGGCGCAGGCAGAACGTCCCGCCCCCACGGCTTTTCGACCATGCGGGTGGGCAGCCGCGCGGTCACTGATTTGTGGCACCTTCCAGCTTGCCGACCTTTTGCGCGCCTTCGGCGGTAGTCACCAGAATCTCGTCACCATCGACCACGATCACTACGCCTTCGAGCCCTATGACCGAAACACGCGGGCCGTCGCTTTCAACGAGGACATTGCGGCAATCGACCAGTTCTGCCGGGCCGATGACCGAATTGCCAGACGCATCGAGCACGCGCGCATCATGCAAAGCTTGCCAGTTGCCAATGTCAGACCAGGCCATGTCGGCAGGCACCATTGCAGCGTGCGCTGTGTTTTCCATCACCGCGTAATCGACTGATTCGCTGATAATTTCGGCAAAGGCGGCGGCATCAGGGTGGAAGTTCCTGCCCCGTTCCCGCCCGTCGCGAACTGCCTTGCAAACGGCTAGCAAGATCGCCGGGCGATAGTGCTCCAGTTCATCAAGAAAGTTCTTCACCCGAAAGGCGAAAATGCCGCCGTTCCATGCATATCCGCCCTCGGCGAGGAAGCTGCGGGCAGTCACAATATCCGGCTTTTCGACAAATTGCGCGACGCGAAAGCCAGTGGCATCAATTGGCTCGCCGCACTTGAGATAGCCGAAGCCGGTTTCAGGTGTCTTGGCTTCAATCCCGAAAGACACCAGCCAGCCTTGTGCAGCGAGGTCAGCGGCTGCGCGCGCCGCGTCGGCGAAGGCGGTGGGATCGCCAATGTGGTGATCACTTGGACAGACCAGCATCACTGCGTCATCCGGCAGTCGCAGCGCTGACAGTGCAATCGCAGCAGCAGTATTCTTTGCCGAGGGTTCAACAATGATATGCGCGCCCGGAGCGAGGCCCAGTTGTGCCTCGACATGTTTGACGTGCGCGGCCCCGGTTACGACGACTGGCGGCGCAAAGGTGTCGCAGCGCGCCAGTGTCGCCTCGAACAGGGTGGTCTCGCCGACCAAGGGCAGGAAAGGCTTGGGTTTGAGAGCGCGGCTGCGAGGCCACAGGCGGGTGCCACTGCCGCCGCAAAGTATTACTGGTGTGATCTTGGTCATATCGGCGTTGCGTTAAGCGTAATTGGCTAATGTTACGCTAATTGTTCTGACCCGGATAGAACCAGCGCTGTTGCCAGCCGAAAGTTGATTCAACTGGATTTCCGCCTGAGTCCAAAGCGGGACGAAAGCGGAAACGCTCGCTGGCAAGGCGGCAGGTGATCTGGTCTGATTGCGGGTCATGGCTGGCACGGTGTATGCGGCAACGCTTGACCCGCCCGTCTGTTCCAACCGTCAGCACCACGGTAACAGAATCGCCGACGCGCGCATCACGGGTTTCGCGCGGATAATCGCGCGCCGAATTGATGTCGCCCGCGATTTTGATGGCCTTTGTCACTGCACCGCCGCCGCCCTGACCGCTACCGCCATTGCCTGCTCCCGCGCCGCTGCCTTGCCCACCTGCGCCGGTTCCCAGCCCGGCTTCGCGCGCGCCAGCCGCATTCGCTGTCCCCTTACCGGCGACCGGCGGGGCGGACCGTGTGGCCAGCACGACTTTAGGCTTTGGCGCGGCGGCCTCACGCGGAACAGCCCGCTTGCCCATCTCCCCTACCACCTCCGACTTTTCCGGCGCGCGGGGCAGCGGAAGCTTGGGAGGAGGCGGAGTAACTACGGTCACTGTGAAGGTCGAGAGCACCTGATCGGTGACCTTTGCGGTGAAATCGGGGGCAAAGGCTCGGATCAGCGCGAGTACGACGACAATATGCAGTCCAATCACCAGCGCCGCGATCAATCCGCGCGTGCGCGGCGGCGCGGATAAATCGAGGTCATCGTCAGTGGCGCGGACGTATTCGCTCATTCTTTTGCTGCGCGCCCCTTATAGGACAGCCGCCATTCGGGCGGGAACTGCGCGTCATTGTCTTTCACTGCTGACGCCAGACCCTTCTCGAACGTAGTCCCATCAACCTTGATCCCGCCCGGCATGTCGTCCTTGACCAAGGGCAACATGCCCTCAAGCCAGCCCGAAAGCACCGAGCCCATATATTCGCCCTGATGCTGCTTGAAGACCTCGAAAAAGGTCTTCTGCATGACGATGGTGTCAGTCGGCCGGTTGCGCGAGCAGGCGAGCGCGAATTTCATCGTCTCGGCCTCAAGCTTGTCGCGCGGCACGACGGAATTGACGAAGCTGCACTCCTTCATCTCCTGCGCGGTGAACGGCCGCCCGGTAAAGACCATTTCCATGAATTTGCGCAGCCCCATCATCGTCGCCCACTGCCACTGCCGCGCCGCCCAGCCGACATAGCGAAAGGCGCTGTGGCCAAACAGGGACTCGTCTGACGAGATCACAATATCGGCGTCGGCGGCCTGATAGAAATGCCAGCCGTAACAATAGCCCTTGGCCTCGACGATCGAGATCTTCTTGAAGTCCTGAAGGCTGCGCAGGCCGAAACGCGCGTCAGCATAGAGATTGGTGACCTGCGCGATGTGGCGGTAGCTGTCCTTGGGCGGATAGACCACGCCTTCATCGGGGCCGATGCGGAACTCGGGGAGCACCGAATAATCCGGATCACCGTTGAACATGCCCGCCATTTCGGGAAGGTCTGCGCCCGAGCCGAAATGCTCGCCAACGCCGCGAATGATCAGAACTTTTACGTCATCATCGACATTGGCGCGCAGCACCAGATCGGCATAGCGTTGCCGCGCGGCAATCGTCGGCGCGTTGAGGAAGCCGGGACGGTTGAGGGTGATGATCGCGATCTTGGTCGCCGGGTCTTTTTCGTAAAGGACGATTTCTTCGGGCGGGGGCGGGGCGGCCTTGTCGGTCATGTTAGGGCTTCCTTGCTGCTGCGTTCCGCGATCAGCGCGCCAAGCTCGTGCAGCTTGATCTTGCCGGTCGCGGTGCGTGGTATCTCGTCCTCGCTGGCAAGGAACACGATCACCCGCGGCACCTTGTAGCTCGATATTTCCTCGCGCAGTGCTTTGCGCAAGCTGTCCGCAGTCACCACAGCACCCGGCGCGGGCAGCACTGCGGCAGCCACCACCTGGCCGAATTCCACGTCGTCCAGCCCGGTGACCAGCGCCAGCGCAACTTCGGGCAAAGCATTAAGCGCCGCCTCGACTTCCAGCCGCGAGACATTCGCCGCGCGGGTCTTGATCATGTCGTTCCGCCGCGCAACGAAATAGAGATAGTCGTCGGCATCGATCCGGCAGAGATCGCCAGTGGGATAAAAGCCGTCCGGCGTGAACACTTCGCTGCGCAGCCGCTTGTACATGCCGGACATCAACGCGCCGCCGCGCAATTGCAGTTCGCCGACTTCGCCCACCGGCATTTCATCGCCGGTCTCCGGATCGACGATGCGCCGCTCGTAACCGTTTACCGGGCGGCCGCAGCAGAACGGTTTGTCATCAGGCATGCGGTAGTTCAGCGGCTCGGCGCTGTGCGGCGCGAAAGTCTTGCTCATGCCCAACATGCCCGACTGGAACTGCACCGGGATCAGCTCACCGCCAGCATCGCGGAACGGTCCCAATCCGACAATAGCGTCCACATCAATCCCGCGCGCAGTCGCCAGCGCGCGGATTTTCGTCAGGCCATCACCCCAGCCGTTCAGCCGGTTGACCTTTAGCGCCAATATCGCCTCGATCATTAGCCCATGATCGGGTGCGGCGGGATAGACCAGGCAGGCACCCTGACTGAGCACTTGCAGGGCCATGGCCATGCCGCCAAGCCAGAAGGCGGGCAGCATCGGCAGCATCCGGTCATCAGGCTGGATCAGAAACAGTTTGGCCAGCTCGGGCGGGTGG
>JANPPM010000131.1:0-20575 GCA_031428495.1 Novosphingobium sp. | reverse complement strand
TTGGTGTCAGCCGGCATGGCGATTGTGCGGATGAGGGGTTCGGTGGTGGGAGGTGATTGCTCAGGCATCCGCATTTCCCCTAAGAAAATCAGCGGTTTTCAGCATTTCATCCTTGAGCATCTTGCCCATCGAGCCAGTAGTTTCGGTCTGCTCGCACATTCGAATGATGACGTCCTTGTAGTCGGGATACTTTCTCAGTTCGTATGTCGCCGCCATTTTAGACGCGATACTTCCACCAGCTTCGCCAAGGTGATCAATAACCTTGAATAGACGCTCAAACTCTTGAAAGTGAACTTCACGGCGACGGGTCAGCACAAAGAATATTGCTGCCCAAGCCATCGCAAAAAGCGGAATGACAATACCACCCCAGGCAATCCAGTCTTGAACTGAGTGCAACCCCATTACCCCTCTCCCCTTGCGGGAGAGGGAGGGACCCGCCGCGTAGCGGTGGGAGGGAGAGGGGGTGCGTGCAGGGCGTGCCAGATGGCATCTTCGGCGATGTTTGGCCCAGTCATAATTACCTTGTTCCAAAGCCGTAAAATGGCAAATCCCTCTGCCTTCAGACATTGGTCACGCCATTCGTCATAACCGCTCTCGGCATGTTGCGAACCATCAGCCTCGACGATCAGCCTTCGCTTGAAGCAGACGAAGTCCACGATGAACGGTTCGATTACCTCCTGCCGCTTGAACTTGAATCCCGCGAACCTTTTGTTGCGCAGGACAGACCATAAATGCCGCTCCGATTCAGTCGGGTTGGAGCGCATCCATTTGGCGCGGGTGAGGAGTTCTTCGAGGCTGGGAAAACCCCCTCTCCCGCTGTGACTAGGTTCGCCAAGCGGCTCACCAAGTCTCGCACCCTCCCCCGCGAGGGGGGAGGAGTCTGATGTGCCGCTCCTCTCCCCTTTAAGGAGAGGATACGAAGGCTTGCAAGCTTGCTCGCTAGTCAGAGTTGGAGAGGGGAGTGTCAAGCAACCAGACCCAGCGGTTTCTCCACGAGCTCGCGGAATGCCGCCATCAGCCGTGCCCCGTCAGCCCCATCAATCGCGCGGTGATCGAAGCTGCCGGTTGCGCTCATCGCGTTGGCGACGCCCAGCGTGCCGTCAGGCATTACCCAGGGCCGCTTCTCACCTGCGCCGATGGCCAGAATAGTCGCTTGCGGCGGGTTAATCACGGCGGTGAATTGCTTGATGCCGAGCATGCCCATGTTCGACAGGCTGGCGGTTCCGCCCTGATACTCGTCTGGCTTGAGTTTGCCTCCCTTGGCGCGGGTGCCAAGGTCTTTCATTGCAGCGGCAATTGAGGATAGGCTGCGCGTGTCGGCTTCCGAAACAATTGGCGTAATCAGGCCGCCTGGTATGCTCACTGCAACCGAAATATCGGCGCGACCATAGCGGATCAGTTCGTTTCCGGCGAAGGCGACATTGCAGGCAGGCACTTCCATCAACGCTTTGCCCAGCGCCTTGATCAGCAGATCGTTGACCGAGAGTTTGACGCCCTGCTTTTCCAGAACTTCGTTCAATTCGCCGCGCAGGCTGAGCAATTTGTCCTGCCGGATATCGACCGTCAGGTAAATATGCGGTGCCTGCTGCATCGACTGGGTGAGCCGCTTGGCGATGGTCTTGCGCATGCCCGAGAGCTTTTCGACGCTGTGCGGGATGCGCGCATCGAGCAGGGCGCGGGTGTCCTCGGCCATTTCGGCAGCCGCAGGGGCAGCAGCAGCGGGCGCTGGTGAACTTGCTGGCGGAGGGGCTGCGGCAACCTTAGGCGCGCTACCCGGCTCGGCTGCCTCGACATCGGACTTGATGATCCGGCCGTTCGGGCCGCTGCCGGTCAATGCGGCAAGATCGACGCCCTTATCGGCGGCGATACGTTTGGCGAGGGGGGAGGCTATCACGCGGTCACCTTGAATGGCTGGGGTTATGGAAGAAGATTTGACGGGCGCGGGGCTGGCTGGCGGCACTGTCATGGCAATAGCGTCGGAAACTGGCTTGCTCGCTACAGGGCTCGGTGACGTATTTGCGTCATCCTCACCTGCTAGCATCGCAATGACTGTGCCGACTGCGACATTCTCTGCGCCCTCAGGCACATCGATCGAAACAATGGTGCCTTCATCGACGGCCTCAAATTCCATCGTTGCCTTGTCGGTTTCGATCTCGGCCAGCAAGTCACCCGCTTCCACGGTATCCCCGGCCTTGACCAGCCATTTCGCCAGCTTGCCATGTTCCATGGTTGGCGAAAGCGCGGGCATTTTGATTGCAATTGGCATGCCACAGCTCTTGGCCAAAATGACGGCCCGGGGCAAGTATCTTGCGCAAGGATGCATTGTGACAGATACCGCTGCGCTGGGGGTAAGAAAAGCATGCGCGTCTATCTGGTCATTATGGACGATACCGAAGAGGCGCTGGTTGCGCTGCGGTTTGCCTCACGCCGCGCGATCAAGACCGGCGGTACGCTGCATATTATCGCGATCATCGAGCCGCAGCCCTTCGTTGCATTCGCCGGAGTGCAAGCCACAATCGAAGAAGAAGCCCGCGAGCGCGCGCAAACCACCGCTGCTGCTGCGGCGGGCAGTATCCTGTCTGAAGGCGGGGCCATGCCGGTGATCTCGGTCAAGCAGGGTGAAGGGGTCAAGGTGGTCCATGATTACCTGACCGAGCATCCGGAAATCTCGGCCTTGGTGCTCGGTGCGGCGAAGGACGGCGGCCCCGGACCATTGGTTGCTTACTTTGCCGGTGCGGTTGCGGGCCAGCTCCCCTGCCCGGTATTCGTTGTGCCCGGCACGCTCGACGACGAGGGCATCGACCGCCTCAGCTAGTTGCCGCGCCAGCGCAGCGAGTCTAGGGGCAGCGCGATGACTGACAAACTAACCGAAATCTGCGCAACCAAGCGTGTGGAAGTCGCCGAACGCAAGCGTGCGTCCACCATTGGCGAACTCGATGCACGCGTAGCCGCGCAAAGCGCACCACGCGGTTTTCGCGCTGCGTTGGAGCGCAAGGCAGAAAGCGGTTTTGCGCTGATCGCCGAGATCAAGAAGGCCTCACCCTCAAAAGGTCTGATCCGCGCGGACTTTGACCCCGCCAGTCATGCACGCGCCTATCAGGACGGCGGCGCAGCCTGCCTGTCCGTGCTCACCGACGCGCCGTATTTTCAGGGTCATGAGGATTACCTTGTCGCAGCGCGCGCCGCCTGCGATCTGCCAGTGCTGCGCAAGGATTTCATGGTAGATCCCTGGCAGGTTGCCGAGGCGCGTGCGATCGGGGCGGATGCAATCCTGATCATTGTCGCTGCGTTGGATGACGGAGCGATGCAGGAGATCGAGGCGGCGGCGCTGGAACGCGGCATGGACGTGCTGGTCGAGGTCCACAACGAAGCGGAAATGGAACGCGCAGCCGCGCTCAAATCGCGACTGATTGGTGTCAACAACCGCGATTTGCGGCGCTTTGTTACGGATCTGGGCACGACTGAGCGGCTTGCAACGCTCGCGCCTGCGGGCACATTGCTGGTCAGCGAGAGCGGAATCGAGAGCCATGCGGACCTGATGCGACTTGCCAATTGCGGCGTCCGAACCTTCCTCGTTGGCGAGAGTCTGATGCGGCAACCCGACGTTGAGGCGGCAACGCGCGCACTTCTGGGATAATTGCGCAATTTCTTCGTAACGAAACATTGGACAGACACGGCCTGCTGGCCCAACTTGCGGACTTACGAGTCTTGCGGGCTGCGGGCTAAATCCGGGGAGAACGTGCCTTGAAATCTTTCGTGCTTAATCGTCATGGCGCTCTCGTCTTTCCATCCAGCTCATTTGCAGAGCTCGACTTCTCGGTAATCACCTCGCTCGCCCAGTTCGAAGCGATCATCCGCCGCGATTCTGAATCCAAAGCTCCCAAGGGTGCTGACATTTATGAGCGGATCGAGGCAGGTGGCTATGCCTCTCGGCTCGATCTGCTGCGCGACGTTGCGCTCAACCTGTGCTGGGTAAACCGCTTCGCGCTGACCATGTATGAAAAGCGGCCGATGCGCTGGCGCGATGTAGCCCGTCAACGCGACGATATATTCATGCCGCTGCTGACCCCTTGGCCCGATGGTGATCGCAAGGTGGCCGCAGTCGGCGCTGCCTATCAGGCATTGCCGAATACCAACCCGGGCACGGCTGAATCCGAAGACCGGATTTTTGCGCTGCTGTTCGATGTCTTCCGCAACAAGCGCCATCACGCCACCTCATTGCCGCCCATTAAGCCGACTGTGGCCGAATTCCTGGCTAATCCGGACCATTGCACAATTGCGCTCGACCATCATGAGCCCGACTTTTCGATGTTTTCGGACAACGATATCTTTGATTGCCGCGAGGACCTGCCCGAGCTTGAAGCGATCCATCGCTGGGCCATGGTGCTGCACAACCAGTATCCCTACGATCGCTCGCGCCAGCGCCTCGCCCGCCCCGGCGAGATCGGCGACGATGAATTCGTCGTGGTGTTCGCGCCGCGCAACCGAGAGGTTCTCGATTTCATCCACCGTGTAAAGGCGGCGGAACTGCACCCGGTGCTGCCGCAGCCAGTCAAGAAGCCGGTTGAGCCGCAGCAGCCAGTCCGGCCATATCCACCGGTCGTTGTAACTCGTGATTGTAAGATCCAGCCCCGCATCGAGGCGATTGCCGCGCTGCACGGTGATCAGATCTGCACCAACGAAGATCTGATCCGCAATGCCGCATCCAGCTGGTCTCCTATGACCAGCGATGAAATTCGTGACAAAACTGGGATCGAGGCCCGGCGCTATACAAGTCGTGCGCTGGAAGACATCGCGCTCGATGCTGCCCGCGCTGCGCTCGCCAAATCGGGCCGCAAACCCGAAGAAATCGGCGCCATCCTGTTTTGCTCGTGCACCAGCACCAGACTGATTCCATCTGTCGCAACATGGCTTTCCGCCGAGCTGGGAATATACCAGACCCACAATTCGAGCGATATCGTCGCCGCTTGTGCGGGTATGCCCTACGGACTGTCAGAGGCAGTGCGCCTACTTCAGGAAGTCGACCGGCCGGTTCTGCTGGTCTGCGCCGAGAAGTTCTCGGACAAGATTGGAAATGTTCGCACTTCGCGCATGCTGTTCGGTGATGCGGCAGCGGCCATCGTAATTGCGCCGGTGGCCGAGGGCGACGAGAGCGACATCGCGGTGCTCAACACCTACGCCAGCGGACCGCAGAAGCAGGTTAATGCCATCGTCTGGCCCAACCCGGACTTCGACAATAATATCACCGTCTATGGCCCGCCGGTGCGCGACCTCGCCCAGCGCTATCTTATCCAGATGCTAGACGAATTGCGTGCCATGCCCGGCCTGCGCGGCGGCGAGGCAGCGCTCGACGAGATCGAGCTGGTGGTACCGCATCAGGCGAACAAGACCATGGTGACCGAGCTGGCAATCAGCGCGGGCCTCAGCCCTGACCGGCTGTTTTTCAATATCGAGCAGGTCGGCAACACCTCTGCGGCGAGCATTCCGCTGGCCATTCATGACGCCGTGATCGCTGGCGTCATTGACCGTCCGATGTGGATTTTTGCCCCGGGCTTTGGCGCGGGCGCGGTCGGCGGCTATGCCGTGATGCGGATTGATCCGGCGGTCGTGACCACTGCCCTGTCGCAGGGATCGGCGGATGGTGCAAACTTCCCTGCTGAAGCCTCATCCTCCGCCGATGTGCAGGTCGGTTTTGGTCACTGAACTGCCGATAAATCAAGGCTGAATGACCCATCGCGATGTAAAGGGCGACGCCCGCATGGCCAACGTCGGCGGCAAGGCGGAACTTACTTCGGAGGATACCGCAATGGCAAATGAACAGTTCCGGTTCGCTTATTTCACATCGCTCTACAACGAGACAATTGCCTTCTATCGTGACGGTTTGCACTTACCGGTGATACATTCGTGGGACCGTTCGCCCGATGACAGGGGCACGCTTATTAGAGCAGCTTCGGGCATGATTGAGGTACTCGCTTTGCCGGAAAGCGGAGCGTGCGACCATCTCTTTGACGACCGGGTACCACAGGGGGCATTCATGGTAATCGGGGTGGAGCGGATAGAGTCTATCCATCAACTGGCAATTAAGAATGGGCTTCCGATCCAGCAGGAGCTGAAGAACCAGTCGTGGGGACACCGCAGCATCTGTCTTCGCGAGCCCAATGGGTTGATGCTATTGTTTGTCTCTCCTCAGACAAATCCGACACATTGAAATCGCAGCGATAACATGAACAAACTCACCCATCTCGACGAACACGGCCACGCACGCATGGTTGATGTCGGCGGCAAGGCGGAGACCGCGCGCGTGGCGGTCGCCTCAGGTTGCATCCGAATGAGCGCCGAGGCGCTCGCTGCTATTCGCGATGGCGATGTTCCCAAAGGCGATGTTCTGGGCGCGGCACGGATCGCCGGTATCATGGCGGCAAAGAAAACCGCGGACCTGATCCCGCTGTGCCATCCCTTGGCGCTTGATGCGGTTACCGTTGATTTTAATTTTGAGACCAACGGCGTGCGGGTGACTGCAACGGTATCGCTCACCGGCAGGACCGGTGTCGAGATGGAAGCCATGACTGCGACCGCCATCTCCTTGCTGACGATTTACGATATGGCCAAAGCCATCGACAAGGGCATGATCATTGAAGAAGTCCGCCTGATTGAGAAGCGCGGCGGCAAGTCGGGGACGTGGAAGGCAGCGGTTTGAATCAGCCCCCGCTCCCGCTCGAAGAAGCACAAGCCCGCTTTCTGGGCCTAGCGAGCCCGTTGCCAGTCGAACAGGTCTCACCGGAGGCCGCGCTGGGAAGGTTCGTAGCTGAACCTATCCATGCCCGGCGGACCCAGCCCGCAGCCGCACAGTCGGCTATGGACGGGTATGCGGTTGCACCGGGCGACCTTGCCGGGCCATGGCGCGTGACTGGTGAGAGCGCAGCTGGGCATCCGTTCGCCGGATCGGTCCAAGCGGGCGAGGCAATCCGCATTTCCACTGGAGCGCTGATGCCTGCCGGTGCCGGTTCTGTGATTTTGCAAGAAGACATTGCGCGAAGCGGCGATGGAATTGTGCTTGCTGGTGAGGCCCCGGCCCCGCCACACAAGCACATCCGACCCAAAGGGCTCGATTTCAGCGAAGGCGCGCTGTTGCTCGGCGCAGGTACGCGAATTGGCCCCGCGCAGCTTGCTCTGGCGATCACTGGCGGTCACCGCGAGATTGCGGTGCGCCGACTGCCGCGCCTCGTTATCATTGATAGTGGTGATGAATTGCTGGCTGATGGAGCTGAATGCGCGCCGCACCAGATACCTGCGAGCAACGGCGCAATGCTTGCTGCGCTCGCCGCAAGCGTTCCGTGCGAAACGCGGCGACTTGGTCCCGTAGCTGATGACATGGGAGCAATTGCTGCGATTCTTGCACAAGCCAATGACGCAGATCTGATCGTGACCAGTGGCGGCGCGTCCGTGGGGGACCACGATCTCATCCGGCCGGCACTCGAAGCCTGGGGAGCAGAAATCGACTTTTGGCGGATCGCAATCAAGCCGGGCAAGCCCTTGCTGGTGGCGCGGCGCGGCAGTCAGATAATCCTCGGCCTGCCCGGCAATCCGGTGTCGAGCCACGTGACTGCCTTTTTGTTCATGCTGCCACTGCTGCGGGCTATGCTTGGTGCAGCGCAGCCGTTGCCCCGGACTATCAGCACTGTCCTGACTGAGCCGTTACCGGCGGGTGGTAGGCGGCGTGAATTCCTGCGCGCGAAGTGGGATGGGCATGGGATTACCGCGCAAAATGTACAGGATTCAGGTGCGCTTTCTTCGCTGGCTAACAGCAATACGCTGATTGACCGCCCGGCATTGTGCCTCGCCAGCCCAGCCGGGACTCAGGTTCACGCTTATCTGCTCGAAAATGGCGGAATCGCTTGACGAGCCACGAATCGTTGCTTAATTGTTCCGCATTCGTTCACTGAACTTCTCGAATTACGAGGGATGCACCTTATGCTGACGCGCAAACAGCACGAATTGATCCGTTTCATTCAGGACCGCTTGGAAGCGACGGGCATCTCGCCTTCATTCGAAGAGATGAAGGAAGCGCTCGAACTCAAGTCAAAGTCAGGGGTCCACCGTCTGATCTCGGCACTTGAAGAACGCGGTTTCATTCGCCGTCTGCCCAATCGGGCGCGCGCACTCGAAGTGCTTAAGCAACCTGAGGATGTCACCACCAAGGCCGTGACGCGGGCTGCAGCAAATGCCAATTCGGCGCTGACGCCTCTCGTCAAGCCTGCGGCACCCAGAGCCCCGGCCAATGACGTGATTGAAATTCCGCTGCACGGTCGCATCGCCGCCGGTGTGCCAATCGAGGCGCTTGAAGGGCAATCGATGCTGCCAGTGCCGGCTGCTCTGCTTGGTGCAGGTGAGCACTATGCGCTTGAGGTATCTGGTGATTCGATGATCGAAGCGGGAATTCTTGACGGCGACTATGCCCTCATCCGCCGCACTGATACCGCGCGCGATGGCGAAATTGTCGTTGCTTTGGTGCGCGGCGAGGAAGCGACACTGAAATATCTGCGCCGGGAACAGGGCATGGTCCGACTTGATCCGGCCAATGCCGCTTATGATCCGCAGTTCTTTACGCCAGCAGAGGTTCAGGTTCAGGGTAAACTTGCCGGGCTACTGCGCCGATATCATTGAGTTAGCGTTTTGGTCACAGCTTGGGTTGAAAGCGAGGGTGGCTGGGACTCGGACTGTTTTTTAGTAAAGCGTCGTTCGCGTTGCCTTTCCGAAACCTGCCACCAGCCATGTTCTCCCTGACCGTCGGCCACCGTCACAACCTTCGCGCGGCCGAGGTCTATCGTCAGCCCGCCGCTCTTGCCGAGCATGGTCCGGTCGACCTTTAGCCAGCGCGGCTTGCACGAATACGGTAGCCAGCGTGCAGCGATGACGATGTCGCTGAGTTCGCAGGCGGCGGCCAATGCGCGTTCTGGAACCGGATCCATGCCTCGCGCTATCAACAGGTGCCAGTCCCGCCCATTTCGCCGCAGAGCCAACGTGCAATAATCAGCATTGCACTGCGCGCCCGGCCACTCCGCCAGTGCAAGGGTTTCGCCGTCCATTCCCGCAATTTCAGTCAGGTTGTCGCGCGCGTAACTGCT
Organism: Novosphingobium sp.; assembly: GCA_031428495.1. Classification (GTDB taxonomy): domain Bacteria; phylum Pseudomonadota; class Alphaproteobacteria; order Sphingomonadales; family Sphingomonadaceae; genus Novosphingobium. The sequence goes on along the minus strand of JANPPM010000131.1, from coordinate 11,450 downwards.
TCGGCCTTCACGCAGGACCAGCAGCTTTCCGCCTGCCTCGCCCGTAATGCCGACATGCCGGCCGTCGCCTGAAATAAGGATGTCCGGCGGGTGCAGCGCCATAAGCGACAAGGCGGCCATAGTCGCGGGAATCAGCCCAAGCAGACGCACCCGACCGCGCCACAGCGCCAGCCACAGCGCGCCCGCGATGAAGAGAATAAAGCGCCCTTCGCCCATCGCTGGCAAATGGTTGACCGCGCCAGGCCGCGCCGCAGTCCAGTGGGCAAGACCTAATAACGCCTCGAGTGATTTGCCGACGAGCCACCAGACAGGCGCCCCTGCTCCGGCGGTGTCAAAAAACAGTGCCAAGGCAATCAGCGGCATCGACACGAATGTCGTCAGTGGGATCGCCACGGTATTGGCCATTGCGCCGTAGATACCAGCACGGTGGAAATGGTAAAACGCCACCGGCATTAACGCCAGCTCGATAACAAGTCCTGTAACCAACAGGATCGCGAACCCGCGCCAGCGCCGCATCCACCAACCTTCCTCACGAGGGGCGAGGTAGCGCTTGACCGGCTCGCTGCCATGCAGCGCAACGATCGCTAAAACCGACGCAAAGCTCATCTGAAAGCTGGGGCCCACGACCGCCTCGGGCCACAACAACATGATCAACAGAGCCGCGATGGCTAGCATCCGCAAAGACAGTGGCTCACGGCCCAGTGCCAGCGCCAGCAGCACGAGGATCGCACCTGCGCAGGATCGTACCGTCGGAACTTCGGCCCCGGTCAGCAGGGTATAGGCGATACCGGCTCCCGCTGCGACGCCTGCTGCCACCACTGGCAGGCGAACGCGCAGCGCCAGCCATGGCCACAGTGCGAAGAGTGCGATGGCGAGAAAGTATGCCCCGGCGATGACTGCGCCGACATGAAGGCCGCTGACTGAAAGGAGGTGCGTCAGGCCCGAATCGCGCATTGCTGCCTCGTCGGCCTCGGCAATCCCGCCACGATCTCCGCTGGCAAAGGCTGCGGCAATGCCGCCGGGCGAGCCATCCAGCTGGCTATGAATATGGCCAGATAGACTGCGCTGGGTCCGCGCAATCCAGCCGCCGCCCTCGCCGTTTGATATGATATCCAACGGTCCCAACGCACTGCCGGTTGCCGCGAGGCCGCCAAACCATGCCGCGCGCGCGAAGTTGTAGCTCCCAGGCAACATCGGCGGGGCCGGGGGCATCAGGCGTGCTTTGACGCGCACTACAGCGCCCTCCACAGCGGCAGGCTGGTCGTGCTCTATCGGCACGTTTAGCCGGATGCGGATCGCCCGGCCTGTTTCGGGTTCGCGCATGGCGAGCACAAGCCGCGTACGCTCATCAGCGGGTTGCTCCTGCCGGGTCATAACCCGCCCTGTGATTGTTCCGGCGAATGGTTTGACGATGCCAGGCGCGCCGACCATTTCCGACTTCGCCCAAACCGTGAGACACCCCGTCGCAATCGCCAAAGTGGCCAGACCCACCGCCTCACGCAGGTAAGGATAATCGCCGAAACGGCGCATCAAGGCGAAACCTGCGACCGACGCCGCAAGGCAAGCGCAAGTCAGCGTCAGCCACTCTCGCGGGCTTGCAAGCTGAAACCACAGGCCGATCCCGGCGGCAAAGGCAATCGCCAGCCAAGGCATCCGGTCAAAACCTGCCTGACCAAGAAATTCCTCGAGCTGTGTAATCAGTGCGTGCAGCCCGCTGGACAAGCTGCGCAGCCTGCGCCAAGGTCGATGTTGCAGTGCAGCGCCGACGGCCGGTTCACCGGGAAGAGACGGGCCGAACGCGGCTTCACTGGCCATATTCTGCATTGGACAGGAAGGGACGGGCATTGGCAAGTGGAAGCGACATTGGCGGAGGTGCGGCGACAGACTGCGCTGTCGTCACGCGCTTTGCGCCTTCGCCTACGGGCTTTCTGCATATTGGCGGCGCCCGCACCGCGCTGTTCAACTGGCTTTTCGCGCGTCACCATGGCGGCAAGTACCTGCTCCGCATTGAAGATACGGACCGCGCCCGGTCAACTGACTCCGCGATTGCCGCGATCCACGATGGGCTCGATTGGCTTGGCCTTGGCGGCGACGAACCGGCAGTCATGCAATTCGCCCGTTCGGACCGCCATGCTGAAGTTGCGAACGAATTGCTTGCAGCCGGGCATGCCTATCGCTGCTATCTCACTAGCGAGGAACTGGCCAACCGCCGCGCCGCCGCGCAAGCCGAGCGCCGTCCTTTTCGGATCGACAGCGAATGGCGCGATGCCGATCCTGCTTCTGCACCAGCAGGCGTTCCGTTCGTCGTGCGGATGAAGGCCCCGCGTGAGGGTGAAACCGTGATTAACGATCTGGTCCAGGGCCCGGTAACGGTAAGCAATTCTGAACTCGACGATTTTGTTATCCTGCGCTCGGATGGCACGCCCACATATATGCTCGCAGTAGTGGTCGATGATCACGATATGGCTGTGACCCATGTGATCCGCGGCGACGATCATTTGAACAATGCCTTTCGCCAGCTCACCGTTATTCGCGCTATGGGTTGGCCTGTGCCCGAATATGCTCACGTTCCGCTGATCCACGGTTCTGATGGAGCCAAATTGTCCAAACGTCACGGCGCGCTGGGCGTTGATGCTTATCGTGATGAAATGGGCATTCTGCCGGAAGCCCTGCTCAATTACCTCTTGAGGCTTGGCTGGGGCCACGGCGATGATGAATTCATCAGCCGTGCGCAGGCTGTCGAATGGTTCGATATTGCGCATGTCGGGAAGAGCCCGGCACGGTTCGATCTGGCAAAGCTGCTCAATCTCAACGGGCATTATCTGCGTGAGGCGGACGACGCTTCATTGGCCGCTCTCGTTGCAGAGAAGCTTCCGGGTAGTTCACAAGGTCTGCTCGAACAGGCGATGCCTGTACTTAAAGTTCGTGCTAAAGATATCAATGAACTATCTGAAAGTGCATCATTTCTTTTTGCCAAACGGCCATTGCCAATTGATGGCAAGGCGGCGGCGCTGCTATCGTCCGATGCGCGTGATATCCTTGGACAAATTCACCGCCGGTTTGGTGGCGAAAACGTCTGGACAACCGATGGGCTCGAAGCCAGTCTCAAGACACTGGCGGAAGAATTGGGATTGGGTCTTGGCAAACTCGCACAGCCGCTTCGCGCGGCACTAACGGGGCAAACAACCTCGCCGGGAATTTTTGATGTTCTGGTTCTGCTTGGGCGGGACGAAAGCCTGGCACGGATTGCCGATCAGGCTCTCGCTGCGACGGCCGGACAAGTTTGAAGGAGTAAGACACGTGGGTGACGAAGGAAAACTGCAAGTGGGGGGCAAAGATCTTGCCTATCCAGTTCTCAAGGGCAGTATTGGGCCTGAAGTGCTGGATATCCGCAAGCTGTACGGTCAGACGGGGATGTTCACCTATGATCCCGGGTTCACGTCGACCGCCAGTTGTGAGAGCGCGATCACTTTCATCGATGGCGAAGAGGGCGTGCTGCTGCACCGCGGCTATCCGATCGGCCAGCTTGCCGAGCAGTCAAGCTTCATGGAGGTCTGCTACCTGTTGCTGAACGGTGAGCTGCCCGCCAAGGATGAACTCGACAAATTCTCGTTCACCATCAGCCGCCACACCATGTTGCACGAGCAACTTGCTACATTCTATCGGGGCTTTCGCCGCGATGCGCATCCCATGGCGATCATGTGCGGTGTCGTTGGCGCGCTTTCGGCGTTTTATCACGATTCGGCCGATATTGCTGACCCAGAGCACCGCAAGATCAGCTCGCACCGGCTGATTGCCAAAATGCCGACGATTGCGGCGATGGCCTACAAGTATTCCATCGGCCAACCGTTCATGCATCCCGACAACTCGCTGAGCTATACGGCCAATTTCATGCGCATGACTTTTGGTGTTCCAGCTGAGCCTTATTTTCTGCACCCTGCGGTGGAAAAGGCCATGGATCGGATTTTCATCCTTCATGCTGATCACGAGCAAAACGCCTCGACATCGACTGTTCGCCTGGCTGGCTCGTCGGGTGCAAATCCGTTTGCCTGCATCGCGGCGGGCATCGCCTGCCTGTGGGGTCCAGCGCATGGCGGTGCCAACGAAGCTGCGCTGAACATGTTGCAGGAGATCGGCACACCTGACCGCATCCCGCACTATATCGAGCGTGCCAAGGACAAGAACGATCCGTTCCGCCTGATGGGCTTCGGCCACCGGGTTTACAAAAACTACGATCCGCGTGCGACAGTTAAGCAGAAGACCGTTCGTGAGGTTTTTGAGGCACTCAATGTCCAGGATCCGGTGTTTGAGACCGCCCTGCGGCTCGAAGAGCTGGCACTGAACGATCCCTATTTCATCGAAAAGAAGTTGTTCCCGAACGTCGATTTCTATTCAGGCATCATCTTATCGGCGATCGGTTTTCCAACGACGATGTTCACCGCCTTGTTTGCACTGGCGCGCACAGTTGGCTGGGTTGCGCAATGGAACGAGATGATTTCTGATCCATACCAGAAGATCGGCCGCCCCCGTCAGCTCTATACCGGCGCGCCTGAGCGTGATTATATTCCGGTGGCTAAGCGTTGATCACGATCCCGGGCGCGAGCGCATCAGGCGCGGTGCCCGGGAATCATTGGTAACCCACGCCAGCCTTTAGGCTTTGGCGATTTGACAGGTTGAGCAGAGGATCCAGGCTCCTCTGAGCCCTCAACTGACGGCTCCATTCCTGTCGGCAATTCCAGAATAAACCGCGCACCTTGACCGGGCGCACTCTCAACCGATAAATCACCGCCCATTTGGCGCGCAAGTCGCCGCGAAATGTAAAGACCCAATCCTGATCCGCCATCGCCGCTACGACCGAGGCGCTCGAACTTTTCGAATATACGGGCCTGATCCGCATCACTCAATCCGGCCCCTTGGTCGGCAACAATAACCCGCGCAAGAGGCCCCTCGCCCTCAATCCGTACCCAGACTTCGGAATTGGCGGGAGAATAGCGGATCGCATTGCCAATTAGATTGAGCAGAACCTGCAAGACGCGGCGGAACTCGGCCACGGCAGGCAGTGTCTCGCCAGCACGCGGCGGATCGACGACGATGCCGCGCTCGCGGGCGCGGACGCCTAGGATGCCGGCAGCCCGGCGCGCGACATCGGCAAGATCGATGCGATCGGGCGCTGTGGTGAAATTGTCAGCCTCGACCACTTCGAGGTCGGCGAGATCATCGAGGAGTGCGAGCAAATGTTGTCCGGCCGCAGCAATATCGGCGGCATAGTCAGCATATTCAGCCGCCAGTGGCCCCGCAAGGCGCGTGCGGATAGTTTCAGCATTGGCGATAATTCGGGCAATGGGCTGGCGAAGCACTGGCGCGACATCGCGGCCTATCAGCCCCCGTGTTGCAGGTTCATCCTCGCCGTCGATGTTCTCTTGAGTAATCACTGATGCTGGTGCCGCCAGAGGCATCTCCGACGTCAGGCACAGCTCGAACCCGCTGGGCACGCCTTCGCCTGAGGCACTGGGAAATAGTTTCGCGCGCCATGCCCGTGTCGATCCGCCAATGCGAAGCGGCGCGCCATCGAGTAGCCGCCAATGCATCGGCTGATGGTGCGCATTACCCTCTATTTCGACAAATTCGGTCCACTCGCGGCCAAGCCCAGCACGCATCGCCGCGACAAGTTCTTGGAGGTCGGGTGCATTGGAATCGACTGCGAGCAAGCACTGGCGGGAATCGAGCACGGCCGTCAACTCGGCCAGTTGCCGGTCAATGCCTGCGCGGCGCACATGGATCGCCTCAACGTCTTCGGTTGGCAGGGCTACCGTCGACCAATTACGCAGCGTGATCCGACAACCGTCCTCACCATCCAGGCGCGGCTCAACCTCAACCCAGGCTGTTACTGTTTCGTCACCGCTATGTGCAGTGATCGCACGGTCAAGCTTGAGGGCATAGCGCCGGGCCTTGCGCACGGTTTCCAGCAGAGCGGGAATGGCGATTGTGCCGGGCAATTCACCGCCGCAATGAACCTGCAGCCGCGCCAGCATTTCATCTGCACTGACCAGCCGGTCATCGCCATCGCTGAGTGCGCGAGCCAATGGGGGTTCAGGAGCGCTCATGCTTAGCTTGTGGCGAGCGAACTGGCTGAGGACAGCAAAGCTGCCGCCTGATCCGCGCCGATTTTTTCAAAGCCATCTGGCAGCGTAACATCGGGATGCAACGCGAGGAATTGGTCCTGGACCAAGTGCGGCTTTAGTCCACAGGCCCGCAAGGTCAACGCGAGGCGGGCAAGCTGACTTTCATTGGTCGATAGCGCAGCGCAATCGCGGTCTTGACCAGATGCAAGTCCCATCGCTGTGATGAACAGCGCCGCGCCGGCATGGCTGATCGATAGAGCCGCCAGGCCGGCACCACCAAGTCCAGTGACCAGCCGTGCAGCTATTCCGAGCCGACTGCGGCTTTCATCGTATCTTGCACGAATCGTCCCTTCAGCCGCAGCGGCGCGCTCATCAGCTTCGACCCCCGCCAAGGTTCGCATGGTCACAAGCACGCTATGCAGCAAATCTCCGGGCAATTCTGTGAGCGGCATTTTCATACGACGCTGATCCTGACAGAAGCGCGCCTGCGCTGCCAACAGCTTCATCGCCAATGTGGCGGTTTCCGCGTCGCCCGATCCCATTTGTGCCTGCACCAGCGGGGTCAGCACTGGATCAATCGCAAGGCGAGCCTGTAATTGCTGGGTCAACTGCCACTCAAGTGCCAATGCATGCAGATGGCTTACAAGCGCAGTATTGGCCGAGAGAGCTCCGGTAAATGCGTTGATTTCGTTTGGCTCGTGCGTCGCTGGTTCGGCACACGATGTGCCACCCAGCTGGGCACTGAGGAGCTGATTCGTCAGATCGGCCACCATGCCGCGAATGCCTGAAACGACAGCATCAGCGAACATCGAATTGCCGCCCGAATCGATCAAATGTTTCAAGATTGGCGCTACAGTTGCGCCGACCATATCGCCGCCCGCCAGATCAGCACGTAGCGACGCCAGAACGTCATTCGCAGTTTCGGAAAAGGCAACACTATCCGTCATGGCACGGGGTTTAGCGCGCTATGGTTAAACTGGCGTTAGCCGCGAGCGGTTGGTTGGCCAGGCAATTGCGATGATGGCATAGATGACGGCCAGGATTGGTACCGTGTAAATCAGGACGCCCGCCGCTGCGGCAATGGCAAGAACCAACGCAATGAGCGCTCGGTCTGCCAACCACAGTGCCCATCGGCCTTCGAACAAGCGCGGCAACAACCGAACAAGGCAGACCAGCATCAACGGGGCAAACCCACGAAATAACGCCGGGCTGTCAGGAAAGGGCAGGATGTTCCATGTCAGTATCGCGACCAATACAGCGTCATGGAACCAACCAAACAGCGGCTCTCGCGGCCAGCGCGAGGGAGCGAGAGCTAGCGATTCGCTCTCGACAGCCATGAGGAGAGCCGCAGATCTGCGTATGATCCACGCCAGCATCCAGAATATCAGCGCGGTAAGAGCGAATCCTGCCCAGGCTGCACCTAGAGCGAGTAGAATGCCAATTGCTGAGCCGATAGCCAATATATTCCCGCTGCTGCCAGCGTGCAGGATTGCAGGACCAAAGGAGCGTACAGCAAACCGTGCGAGTAACATTCCGGGAGTTGGCGGACCATCGCTGCCCAGATGCAACGCGATCCAGCCAGCTTCTGCAGAATGGGCCTCACCTTCACTGTGCACCAGCTTCCAGCGAAGCCCGTCGCGCACCTCCATGGGCAGTGGACGTTGCACAATTCCCGCCTGCAGCGCTATCCGGGTGAGCGCCGAGGGAGCATCGCAGTCCGCGGGCAGTTCGTGAAGTCGTTCGAAAAGACGACCAGGTATCCGCATCAGTCCAGCGGATGCATAATTGAGGTCAATCCGTTCAAATCCGGCGGCAATTCCGGCTTCGATTGGCTGGACAATTACCGCATGTGGGCCTTCGAGCAAACTGGTGGCAGCATCGAGCGGTGCCAGCAAGCCATCCGAAATGACCACGACTTCGTCATTTGCGGTAACCAACCCTGCAAGTGCTCGTGTCGATGAAACACAGTGAAACCGGGCCCCTGCGCGCTCACTGTCATGTTGCAGCTGAACAAGCTCTGCGGTCATCTGCCGGGCAAGGCAGATGATCTTCTGGCATTCCATCGCCAGCGCCAGAGACAATTGATGCCGAGCAAGGCTCGCGGGACCAATCCGCAGAAACGCACGCGGCAAGGTTCCTGCCTCACCAGCGGTTTCGAGCATCGATAAGACAGCAACGCGCAGCGCGGTTCTCCCAGCCACAGCACGAAAGTCATAGAGGAGGTGCACCCACGTGCCAAGCACGGTGGCGGTAGCAGACTACATGATTGCTGTTAGTCGGCTGAAAACTCGTCGAGGAATGCCTGCATACGCCGCACAACCGCTGGATCGCCGGGAACGGTATCAAGCGCTGCTTCGGCCAGATCGGTGAGCGCTTCGGCATGGAAACTGGCGGCCAGCCCCTTCAGGCGCATTGCCGCCACCTGCCAGTTGCCGTCACAGCGTGCGCGGCCAAGCAGGTCGACTTGACGGGCTAAACTATCAATAAACGCCCGGCGCAGCTCACCCAACAGTACTGGATCGTCTCCCGCCGCCGCAGCCAGCGTCGCATCAAGAGCGCCTGATTCATAAGCCATGCACAACCGCTTAGCGCAGTAAGGTTAATCAGGGGTTTCACCTGTGGACAAGTGTGTTAGTTTATCAGTCATGAGCAGGGGAAATCATATTGTCGCTCTCGATGCTGCAGGCCCGGAGGCCCGCCGTGACGAGTTCTTGTTAACCGAAGAAATCGACCAGAATGTCGATGCGGACATATCGTTCGCACCCGCCGATGATTGGGACGCGGAAGAACCCGTGACATCGCACCCATGGCGTGATTATGCCGCGCCGGCTGTCGCTGGTTTGGCAGTTGCGCTTTGGACCGGGGCATTCGGCTGGTCCAAGTTTGGAAGCCTGACAGCACCCCCTAGCTTCGATCAGGGGCTGAGCTGGGTAGCCTCATGGTCAGTGCCGGTCTTGCTGATCTGCGTGATCTGGCTGCTCGCCATGCGGATGAGCCGCCGCGAGGCGGGACGCTTTGGCGATGCGGCCCGCTTGCTGGGCGCTGAATCCAACCTGCTGTCCGAGCGCCTCACTTCGGTGAACAGCGAACTCAGCATGGCGCGCGATTTTATTGCAGCGCAGGCACGCGATCTCGAATCGCTCGGGCGTGTCGCCGTTGAGCGGCTCTCGCAAAATGCCGAAAGCCTGCAGTCATTAATTCAGTCAAACAGCGCACAGATCGAATCTATTCACACTGTCAGCAGTGCCGCGCTCGACAATATGGAGAAGCTGCGCGGGCAGTTACCTGTCATCACAAATTCGGCACGTGATCTCACCAGCAATATCGGCAACGCGGGGCGGACAGCTCATGCACAACTGCAGGAAATGATTGCCGGGTTTAGGCGGATCAATGAATTCGGCCAGGCCAGCGAACGGCAGGTCGAAGCCCTGCGGAAACTCGTTGGCGAGACCTTGGATGAATTGCTGACGCAATCCAGCCAGATTGGAGACCTGACCGAGCGCCGCTTCGACGGGATTATCGAGCGCGGAGAGGCCTTCCGCAGCGAACTCGATGATTACCAAAGCCGCGCAACCGAGGGGTTGAAGGCGCGCAGCGAAGAGTTGACTGCTGCCATGACCATTGCGGAGGCTGATCTCGAGAAGCAGCAAACGGTTAGCCTAGCGCGGTTCCGGGCCCGAATTGATGAATTGCTCGGCAATGCGGATGCCGTCTCGGCAAAACTCTATGCGAGTGAACAGTCTGCCGCCGAAGCATTGAGCGCCAGGATGCGCGATGTCGATACCGAGATTGCCCTGCGCGAAGAGCGCCAGCTGGACCATATTCGCTCAGCGGATACCCATAGCTTGGCAGTCGCCAACCAGTTGACCTCGCTTGAAAGTCGGCTCGCAGAAATCGCCTCGCATGCTGAGGCGACAGAGCAACGGCTGAGTGGCGGCGTCACCGCGCTGACCGATCACATCGCGGCAGGCCGGGCCGCGTTGAAAGGCGCCGATGGCGAGATTGCCGCATTGACTGAATCCAGCATCCGCTTGCTCGAACTGATCCAGGCCGGATCCCAACACAGCCGCGAACATATACCGGCAGCCCTTGCTGATGCCGAATTACGGCTTGAATCCGTGGAAAAACGCATTGGTGGCCTTCGAAATATCGCCAGCGAAGTCGCGACAATTGGTGAGCAGTTGCAGGGCTCGCTCCAGGGTTCACAGGACAGCCTGATTTCAGCGGCCAGTGACCTTGAAACGCTACACATTCGATTGAGCGAGCAAACAGGATCGCAAACCGCCGCGCTCGAAACTATGCGCCAGGCTCTGACATCGGCTGCGGCGCAGAGCGGTGATCTTGGACGCAAGATCGAAACTGAGCTGGTAGAAGCGGTTGACCGGGCAGTTGATGAACGTGGGGCCGCTATTGCTTCGCGCATTGACCAAGCAAGCCAGCGCGCCACCGACGCGGGCCGTGAGGTAACGATGCAATTGCGTGATCAACTAGCCAAGGTCGATGAATTGGCTGGCAATCTCGAACGCCGCGTTGCGCACGCGCGCGAACGCGCTGAGGAGCGGATCGAAAACGATTTTGCGCGCCGCGTGGCACTTATCACGGAATCGCTCAATTCGAACGCAATCGATATTGCCCGCGCACTCGATAGCGAGGTCAGCGACACCTCATGGGCTTCCTATCTCAAGGGTGACCGTGGAATCTTCACGCGGCGCGCCGTCAGCTTACTCGAGGGTGGTGAGGCCAAAGCAATATTGCAGGTCTATGAGGACGACACAGCGTTCCACGATCATGTGAACCTCTACATCCATGATTTCGAGGCGATGTTGCGGCAAATTCTCTCAACCCGCGACGGCAATGCTCTGGGCGTGACGCTACTATCGTCGGATATGGGCAAGCTTTATGTTGCCTTGGCGCAGGCGATTGAGCGTCTGCGGCGATAGGCTCAGGACACTTTATCAAGCGGTGGGGGTGAACCGAACAGGTTGAGATCCTGCGGGCTGATCCAGCCGTTGACGTAGTTGGCATAATACAGCCCGAACAGGACCAGCGCGAGCAGCGTGGCGCGCCATGCTATGAGCCCGGGCCGAAAGTTCACTGGAGCGCTGTCCGCCTGACCCGGAACCTTGGGAACATCGACCTCATCGTGTGTGCGCAGGCCGATCGGCATGACTAAAAAGGCGCTCATCACCCAGAACAGAGCGTAGATCGCGATGATCGAAGTCCAGTTCATAGGGGCTATTCATCCATCAGCATGACTTGAACCTGCGGTTTTTTACCTGACCAGCGCTGCGCAGCGCGACGAGCCGCAAGCCGCGCGACTTCGCTGCG
>JANPPM010000130.1:0-2007 GCA_031428495.1 Novosphingobium sp. | reverse complement strand
ACGGATGCCGGGGATGAAACCGCCTGCACGCTTGAGGTTGTCCGAGGTCTCTTCCGGGTTGAACACCACGGCGGTGTAGAAAAACGCGAAAAAGATGATCCCCGCCGCATAGAGCAGCATATAGATCGGCTGGCCGTGCTGAAGATACTGGTTCAGCGACACCACAAAGCCGCCCATCGTGCTATCCGGCGAAAGCGAACTGCCGGCAAACTGGCTGATCGTCAGCGGCAACAGCAGCAGCGAGGAGGCAAAGATCGGCGGGATTACGCCGGCAGTGTTGATCTTGAGCGGCAAATGGCTGCGATCCGCCTGCATCATGCCGCGCTGGCTGGCGCGCTTGGGATATTGCACCAGCAGTCGCCGCTGCGCCCGCTCCATGAAGCAGATGAACAGGACCATCACAATCAGCAGAGCCAGAATTCCGGCAATCAGAAAACCGCTGATCGAACCCGACCGGCCGCCTTCGAACAGATTGGTGATGAACGTCGGCATCTGCGCGACGATACCCGCCATGATGATCAGCGAGACGCCATTGCCGATCCCGCGTGACGTGATCTGCTCGCCCAGCCACAGCAGGAACATGGTGCCGCCGATCAGGCTGATCACCGCGCCGACGCGGAACATGATACCGGGTGCGACCACAGCCGCAAGCCCGCTCGATGCCGCATAGGCCTCAAGCCCCGAGGCGACGAAATAGCCCTGAATGGCGGTGAGAAACACCGCGCCATAGCGCGTGTACTGATCGAGCTTCTTGCGCCCACTCTCGCCCTCTTTCTTGAGGGCAGCGAGTGCAGGGTGCAGCGATGAGGCCAGCTGAACCACGATCGAGGCCGTGATATAGGGCATCACGCCAAGCGCGATCAGACTCATCCGCTCAAGGCTGCCGCCCGAAAAGGTATTGAACAGGTCAAGAATGCCGCCGCGAGTCTGGTCGTACAGCGATTCCAGAATCAACGGATTGATACCTGGCAGCGGAACAAAGCTCAAAAAGCGGAAGACAATGAGCGCGCCGACGGTGAACCAGATGCGGTTCTTGAGCTCGGTCGCCTTGGTGAAATTGGCGAGGCTGAGAGTGCTCGCAACATTATCGGCGCGTGATGCCATCGGATTGTCAAAGCCTTGCTGCTGGTCCGGATCGAACCTCGTAACGGCCCCATATAGGGACTGCTGCGCGATGTCGAACCCCGGAGCACGTCATCCCCGCGAAAGCGGGATCGCTGGCCGCCAAGTTTGGGCTTTCGGCCAGCGGTCCCGGGTCAAGCCCGGGACGACGCATGGATTACTTGGCCGCCTTGGCAGCCTTGTTGACTTCGCGGCGCGCGGTCTTCTTTTCGTGCTCGCTGGGCTGTGCTTCAGGAAGCGTCACCGTTCCGCCAGCCTTTTCAACTGCCTCAAGCGCGCCCTTGGACACACCCGTGACTGCAAAGCTGAGCTTTGCCGTGATCTCACCCTTGCCGAGCAGGCGACCGCCGTCCGTGCCGCCGCGGGCCAGACCGGCGGCCTTGAGCGCTGCGTGATCGATCACGGCATTGCCATCAAGCTTGCCCGCGTCGATAGCCTTCTGGATCAGGCCGAGGTTCACTTCGGCAAAATCCTTGGCAAAAATGTTGTTGAAGCCGCGCTTCGGGATCCGCATGTGGAGCGGCATCTGGCCGCCTTCAAAGCCGTTGATCGATACGCCCGAACGCGCCTTGGCGCCCTTTTGGCCGCGGCCAGCAGTCTTGCCCTTACCCGAGCCGATGCCGCGTCCAACGCGCATACGGCCCTTGCGGGCACCAGGATTGTCGCGGATGTCATTAAGTTTCATGGTCGTGCACTCGCTTTCGCTTTAGTCGCGCTTTTTGGGAAGGCGCGCCTCTAGGAGATGTGGACGGCGCTGTCACCCCCCTTTTCTTGTGGATGCGCGAGGTGATACCGGTTGCGGGGAAGGTTGACCCAACCTTCCCCGTTCGTGTCGAGGGGAGTAGAGAAACCAAGCGGCCCGGGTGTAGCAATACCGACACAACC
>JANPPM010000129.1:0-9212 GCA_031428495.1 Novosphingobium sp. | reverse complement strand
AATTTCGAGACGCTCTGTGCGGTAGAGCGCGGCATCATAGCCCGAGGGGATTTCCTGCACCTTGAGCGTTTCGAGCCGCCGCTCGGCAATGTGATAATCATAGACTGTCGCCGGGCTGACCATCGATTCATACGACAGCCGCAGCGTGGCTACATCCCATTCGGGATTGTCTCCCAGCCCGGCGGAATAGCTCGCCTCGGGAAAGGTCACCGGCTCGATCCGGCCGGGTTGATCATACCAGCGCAGGTCGATCACATCGAGCCCCGCGCGGCGGCCCTCGACGACGTAAAAATCGGCGAACAGTTCAAACCCGGTGAGGTAAAACGCGTCCGTGCCCGCTATCAGCGTGGTCCATTCGCTAGGCCGATCCAGCGGCGCGGTGGCGAGGCGGAAGTTCTCGTGGTCATCGTTGGTGTGGATGAACAGGGTGCCGTCCCGCTCATCGACGTCATATTCGACGCCCTTGCTGCGTGGTTTGACGAGCACTGGTTTTGCCAGTGGATCGGCAGCGGGAATCAAGCGGACTTCGCTGGTCTCATGATCACTCGCGCCGATCATCAGCCACTTTTCATTGGCCGACAGCGACGAGCCGACACGGAAGCCTTCGTCGTCCTCGTGATAAAGCTCAATATCACTTGAGATTGGCTCGCCAAGCCAGTGCAACCGTGCATTGTCGGTGCGCCACTGTTCGTTGGCGAGGCTGTAAACCAGCCCCCGGTCACCCGCGACCCAGACCAGCGATGAAAGCGTGCCGGGGATCTCATCGGGAAGCAGTTCGCCGGTGGTGAGGTCTTTGACCCGCGCGGTGAAGCGCTCCGATCCGTTGTCGTCGATGGCATAGGCAAGCAGCTTGCCATTGCTGCTCACCGACATCGCGCCCAGCCGGAAGTAGTCCTTGCCCTTGGCCAGCGCGGTCTCATCGAGGATCAACTCGTCCGGCCCGCCTGCCGCGGGCCTGCGCCACCACTTCTTGTATTCCGCGCCCTCTTCAAACTCGATCCAGTAGAGGAAATCACCGTCCTTCTGCGGCACCGAAGTGTCCGCTTCCTTGATCCGGGCGCGCATCTCGGTGAACAGGCTATCGATCAGCGGCTGGTGCGGTTTCATCCGCGCTTCGAACCAGGCGTTTTCTGCTGCGAGGTGGTCGAGGATCGCCTTGTCAGTCACCTCGGGATAGCCGGGATCGCGCAGCCAGGCGTAATCATCGGTTACAGTGATGCCGTGGTGGGTGGTGTTATGCGGCTTTTTCGCCGCGACGGGAGGCTCAAGACTTGTGGTATCGCTCATCGCTCGCATCTATGGTGCGAGACGAAGGACCGCAACCATGCTGATGAATGTGCACGAATCCCGATTGGCCGCACTGCGCAAGGAGCTTGCCGCGCGCGGGCTTGATGGTTTCGTGGTGCCGATCTCGGATGAACACATGAGCGAATATGTCGGCGGATATGCGCAGCGCTTGCAATGGCTGACCGGCTTCAATGGCTCGGCAGGCACGGCCCTGGTGCTGCGGGACAGCGCTGCTATGTTTGTCGATGGGCGCTATACGTTGCAGGTGCGCGATCAGGTCGATGCACGGTTCTATGGCTACGAAAGCGTGCCCTCGACCAGCGTGGCCAAATGGCTGGGAGAGACTGCGAGTGAAGGCGCGCGGATCGGCTATGATCCGTGGCTACACGGCAAGCAGTGGGTCGCTGCCGCCAACAAGGCGCTGGCGGACAGGCAGGCCGAATTAGTGGCTGTTGAAAGCAACCCGATCGACGCGGTCTGGCAAGATCGCCCGGTGCCCTCGGTGGCCCCCGCGCGGGTTCATGATGACCGCTATACCGGTCAGTCGAGCCAGAGCAAACGCGCCGCTGTGGCCGAGTGGCTGGCGGCAAAGTCTTGCGACGCAGCGGTTATTTCGGCGCTGGATTCGGTCGCCTGGCTGTTCAACATTCGCGGCAGCGATGTCGAGCGGACGCCGGTGGCACTCTCCTTTGCCCTGGTGCGCGCTGACGGCACCGCGGACCTGTTCATCGCCGATGACAAGGTGACGTCGGAGCTGCGCGCGCATCTTGGCAATGCTGTGCGGATCGCGTCGCGCGAAGAGTTTCTGCCCGCACTGGCGGCGCTGGGCGGTCAGAAGGTTGCGGTTGATCCTGAGCGCGCAGTGCAGGCGATCTTTACCGCGCTTGCCGATGCCGGGGCCGATATTATCGAAGAACGCGACCCGTGCGTTCTGCCCAAAGCCCAGAAGAACGCCGCCGAACAGGCCGGACAGCGGGCTGCGCAGGCGCGCGACGGGGCGGCAGTATCGCGGTTTTTGCACTGGCTTTCTGTCGAGGCCAAGGATGGAGCAGTTGACGAACTGTCCGCCGCCGAACGGCTGCACCAGTTCCGCCACGATACCGGGCAACTGCGCGATCTTTCCTTCGATACCATCTCGGGCAGCGGTCCTAACGGCGCGGTGGTGCATTACCGGGTGAGCGAGGAGACCAACCGCAGCCTTGAGCCGAACTCGGTCTATCTGGTCGATTCAGGCGGGCAATATGCCGATGGCACCACCGATATAACCCGCACGGTCTGGATCGGCCCGGAAGCGCCGCCCGCCGAAGTTAGGGACCGCTTCACCCGCGTGCTCAAGGGTCATATCGCGCTGGCCCGCGCGGTGTTTCCCAAGGGAACCCTCGGCAGCCAGCTTGATCCGCTGGCGCGTCAATTCCTATGGGCGGCTGGCGTCGATTACCAGCACGGCACCGGCCACGGGGTCGGTAGTTTCCTGTCAGTCCATGAAGGCCCGCAGCGCATCGCCAAAAGCACTGGCGCGGCCGAGCAGGAGTTGCTCGCGGGAATGATCCTGTCTGACGAGCCCGGCTATTACAAGGCGGGCGCATACGGCATCCGGATCGAGAACCTGCTGCTGGTCGAGCCGCGCGAGGTTCCGGGGGCCGAGAGCGAATGTCTGGGCTTTGAAGTGCTTACCTTTGCCCCGATCGACCGCACGCTGGTTGACCGCGACTTGCTCAGCAGCGACGAGCTCGCCTGGTGGAAGGCCTATCATGCGCGGGTGCTGGAAATCTGCGGGCCACAACTGGAAGGCGCGGCTGGTGACTGGCTCAAAGAGGCCTGCGCGCCGCTATAAAAACATAGGGAGAGAATGAGATGATCATCAATGTCTGCTTCGGCACCCGCGATCTTGAGAAGGCCGGGCGCTTCTATGATGCACTCACCACCGAACTGGGCTGCGCGCGCAGCCATCAAACCGACAAGTCGATCCACTGGAGCAATCCGGGCGCAGGCGTCGGTTTTGCCGTCACCCTGCCCTTCGATGGCAATCCCGCCACGGTCGGCAACGGCGTGATGGCAACCATCGGCGCGCCGGATCGCGCGTGCGTGGACCGGCTGCACGCCGCCGCCCAAGCTAACGGCGGCAGTGATGAAGGCGCGCCCGGCGAACGCGCCAATGGCTATTACGTTGCCTATTGGCGCGATCCCGACGGCAACAAGATGAATGCTGTGGCGCTGGGTTGAGCTGCTTTCTGCACCATGAACGTTGGTGTCGGCACGCGACAATTGACGACAAAATGACCGCTCCACGGCATAATCGCGCGACAGGTGGCGGGTATGTCTGGCATCGAAAGCCGCGTGGTCACTGGCACTTCCCCCTTCCCAGTCAGGGCTGCGCGGTTTTCAACTTTTCAAGACGGGCATGTCCTGTGCCGGGGGCGACAACTGGAGAATTATCATGAAGGTACTAGCCATAGGTGCGGCGCTGACCGCTCTTACCCTTACAGGCGCAGCCTTTGCCGCTCAGGGCATGGGCGGTGATCGCACAGTATCACGCGCAGATGCCCTCGCACGCGCCGGTCAGATGTTTGACCGGATGGACGTTAACAAGGACGGAAAGCTTGACCCGGCGGACCGCGAAGCGCGCCGCATGGCCGCCTTTGAACGTGTCGATGCCAACAAGGACGGTCAGATTTCACGCGCGGAATTCTCTGCTGAACGCCCCCGGATGGGCGGGCGCGGCGGACATGAGCGCGGCGACCGGCACGGCATGGGCGAAGGCGAACATCAAGGCATGGGGGGCCAGCACATGCGCGGCCGCGGCCGAGGTGGCCAGGCGATGGGCGGTCGAATGCTGATGCAGATGGCCGACGCAAACCGTGACGGGGCAGTAACCAAGGCCGAAATGACGACCGCTGCTGCCACTCGCTTTGATATGACCGACACCAACCGAGACGGTAACATCTCAATGACCGAACGACAGGCTGCACGTACGGCAATGCGTGAACGGATGCGTAACATGGCTCCCGCAGGCGGACCGGCGGCAATGCCTCCGCCCGCTAACTGAGCCTCGATTAGAACCGCTGAGGGTGAGCGAAATCGAAACACCTCGCTTGCTGCTGGTCGATGACGAAGCAGCCTTGCGCGAACCCCTGGCTGAATATCTTGTTCGCCAGGGGTTCAGCGTGGATCAGGCTGCCAGCGCAGCGCAGGCGCGCAGCCTGCTTAAGGTCAACACCCCCGATCTGGTGCTGCTCGATATCATGATGCCCGGCGAGGACGGCTTGGCCCTGTGCCGCCATCTCACCGAAACGCGCTCAATCCCGGTTATCTTCCTGACCGCGCGGGGCGAGGCGACTGACCGCATAGTCGGGCTTGAAATCGGGGCGGACGACTATGTTGTCAAACCTTTCGACCCGCGCGAACTGGTCGCCCGAATCCGTAGTGTCCTGCGGCGGGCGGTTCGCGGCAACGCGGCACCGCTCAACGACGAACAGTTTGAGTTCGACGGCTGGCGTCTCGACCCGCTTAAACGGCGTTTGAGCAATCCCGAAGGCGCGGCGGTTCCAATTTCCTCGGCGGAATTTCGCCTGCTAATGGCCTTTCTTGAGCATCCCCGGCAGGTGCTCGACCGTGACCGGTTGCTCGATATGGTGCAAGGCCGCGAGGCGCATCTGTTCGACCGTGCAGTCGATAACCAGATCAGCCGCCTGCGTCGCAAGATAGAGGCCGACAACCGCAACCCGCAATTGATCCAGACCGTCTGGGGCGGCGGCTACATGCTGGCTGCCGATGTCCGCCGTACTGTCGGCGAAGCGAATTGAGCGCATTGTCCTGGCTGGGCCGGTTCTGGCCGCGCAGCCTCAAGGGACAAATGCTGCTGACTGTCGCGCTGGCGCTGCTGTTGGCGCAGGGCGCAAGCGCGGTGCTGATCTACCGTGCGGAAGCACAGTTGCGTGAGATTGGACTGGTCCATTCTGCGGCATTCCGCCTGTTGCGCGCCCTCCGCAGCGATGTTGCGATGCAAGGGCTGTCGCGCAGTGGTGACTCACATGGTCCGCGCATCGAACTGAGCGACCGCTCGCCGCAAAGGTCCGGCGAAGGCCGCGACCAACTCGCAGAAGTACGTCTCCGGGAAATCCTCGCCGATCAGGACGTTATTGTCGGCGAGATCGCGATAGTGCGCAGGGCAATATCAGACGACTCGGTTTCCCGCGACCGGTTTACCCGTCGCGGCCAGATGATCGGACGCCGTCACGGTCCTAATCCTGACCGGGTACTGGTCGCGGCAGTCCAGCTCCCAAACCGCACATGGCTTGCGGCGCGCGTAATGGTGCCGCCCGGCGAGCGGATTATCGTCGCGTCGCTCCTTGCCCAGACGGTCTTTATCTACATCATCCTGGTCGGCGCGATTGCCCTGATCCTGCGCCGGATCACTCGCCCGCTGGCGACCCTGACCGGGCAGATCGAACGCTTTACCGAAACCCGCGATGTCGGCTCGCAGATCGCACCGGAAGGCCCGGATGACATCCGCCGATTAATCGTTGCGCACAATGCCATGGAAGCCCGCATTTCAGCGCTGCTCGATGAAAAGGACGTCATGCTGGGTGCGATTGGCCATGACCTCAAAACCCCGCTCGCCGCCTTGCGGGTCCGCATCGAGTCGGTCGAGGATGACCGTGAGCGCGGGCGCATGGCGGCAACTATTGAGGACATTGCCAACTCGCTGGACGATATTCTCTCGCTGGCCCGCGCCGGGCGCGCACGCGATCCAAGCGAAATGACCGAACTATCGGCGCTGCTCGCCTCTGTGGTCGAGGAATACGAAGACATGGAAGAGCCGGTCACTCTGGTGGCCAGCGAGCGTATGGCCATGCCGCTGCGCGCAACATGGATGCGCCGGGCAATCCGCAATCTGATCGGCAACGCCCTGCGCTATGGCGGCCAGGCCCGCGTATCGTTGGCACGATCAGGCGGCCATGCCGTGCTGACAGTCGAAGATGATGGACCGGGAATCCCCGAGGCCGACATGGCACGCATGCTCGAACCCTTCACCCGCGGCGAACCGTCACGTAACAGCGAAACCGGCGGCGCGGGACTTGGCCTGGCATTGGCGCGCGCAATCGCCGAGCAACACGGCGGCGTGGTGATCCTGGCCAATCGGCGCGGCGCCGACGGCGTGATTGCTGGACTTTCGGCTCAGCTGCGCGTGCCGATGGGCTGAAATGCCCGTCGGGTTCAGCGGCCTTTGGCGAACTCTTCGGCAACGCTGAGCGCGAGCGTATCGCGCACTACCGCGCAATTGCGCACTCGCTCGATGGCACGCTCCAGTTCAAGCGCGCCTGGCTTGCCGCCGAACCGGGGGCGCAGCTCGGTTTCGAATTCGCGGGCACGATCGGCCGAGCAAAACCCGCCGAGCATCTGCGGCAACCGCGCCGCGAAGAATATCCCGTCATTGCCTGCAGTGACCGCGTCGAGATTATTACGCAGCCAGCGGTATCCGCTGTCGCGAGTGGCCCGTGATCCCATGATGCCAAGCAGCAAGAACCGCCGTTCGCTGGGCCGGAGGCGTTCGTCCTTCCACTCGTTGAGCAGCCAGGTTGCAATGGAATTGTTGCCGCTGCTTGCCAGGGAATCGAGAATGGCGGGGCGTAAATCGGCGTCTTGTGAAGCCAAAGCCGCATCCCCGATAATCTTCGCCTGCGGTAGTCCACCTCTTTCCAGAATGGCATCAAAGCCAAGGTCGAACCACTGCGGATCAAGCGCACCCTTATCGCCATCCAGGAATGCCGCCGCCGCATCCGCGAGCACGCGCCGCAACTTGCGGTCGCGCGCCCAGTTGGTCAGCCGGACTATAGCCACGCTGCGCCGCTGGGACAGGTCGGCATCTTCTCCCATTGCGGCCCCCATACGCGGGTCGAACACTGTCTTGCGCAACAGCGGCGCATAAAGCTGGCTGATAAGGCGACGAAAGGCCACGACCGAACCAGCATCGATCAATTCCGAAGATGTCAGTGCATCAAGCAGTATTCCCGCAGCTGCGCTGGCATGGCTATCAGAATTGTTCACCAGCTTGCGGGTGAGCGCGACAAGCTGACGAGGTGTGGCGCGCCCCGTGCGAAAGCTGGCCTTCAGCGAATCGGCAAGCGCATAGGCCTCGCCGCCGGGCAAGTGATCAGCCTGCTTGATCAGCTGGTCCCAGGTGCGGCTTGGCAATTCGAAGCGATAGTAGCCAAGGCCATCAGCGTTGGGCATCAGCGGGTCTTTGCCGGCGAGGAAAAATCCTTCACTTTTTTCGGTCATCAACCGGCACTGGCGCGCGGCCCCCCGCCGCACGCAAAGTGGCACAGTCCAACGGGCATTACCCGGCGCTGACCCCAGCGCAGTATAACGAAGTTGGGACACGGCAAAATTGTCACCGCGCTGCGTGAACGTCAGCAAGGGCACGCCCTGTTGGTCGGTAAAACTGCGCATAGCGTCGATCAACCGCGGATCGCCTGCCGCGCTGGCCAGCGCGGCGAAAAAGTCGTCACTCGACGCACTGCCATAACGATGCACCGCCATATACCGACGCACCCCGTCACGAAACTTCTCATCGCCCATGTAGCCTGCGATCATCGCCACGACATGACCGCCCTTGCCGTAAGTAATGGCATCGAAGCTTGAATCGATTTGTGAATTGGTGACGATCGGCTGGCGGATCGGGCGTCCGGCAACCAGGGAATCCGTATCCATCGCGGCAAACCCCTCGGCCAGGACACCGCCAGCAATCTTCAGATCGGGCCGCCATTCGGCCGCCATCCGGTAGCCCAGCCAGTTTGCAAAGCTCTCGTTAAGCCAGATGTCATCCCACCATTTGGGCGTCACCAGATCGCCAAACCACTGGTGCGCCAGTTCATGCGCGACGATCATGCCGAACTGGCGCTGGCGCGCGACACTGGCTTTGGCATCGACGATCAGAATGTTGTCGCCATAGAGATTGGCCCCGGCATTCTCCATGGCACCGGGCAGCACCGGCGTGCTGAACTGATCGAGCTTTGGATAAGGAAAGGCATCGCCGAAATAGTCTTCAAGGCGAAGCACGATACCTTTCGAACCCTCCAGCGCGAAGTCGAGCTTGGCGCGATTCGGCTGCGGCGAAAGAACGCGCAGTGGCAGCGGCACGGCGCGCTGCGGGCTAGTCGGCACACTTGCCGCAACACTCGCGAAAGGCCCCGTCATCATGGCGACCAGATAGGTTGGCAGCGGCAATGTCGGCGCAAAGCGGTGGACATCAAACCCGCCCTCACTGGTCTGAGACGCGAGCGTTCCATTGCTGATCGCGGTCACGCCAGGGCGGGTGCGCAAGGTCACGGTGAACGGAGTCTTGAATCCGGGCTCGTCGAATGCCGGAAAGGCCGCACGTGCATCAATCGACTGGAACTGCGACCAGCTGTACCAGTCCTCACCCACCTTGACGCGAAACAGGCCCGAGGGCCCATCGCTGAATGGTGCGCCGTAGTCGAAGGCGAAGGTAACCCGGCCCGCCGGAAGCGGATCGGAAAATGTCAGCGCAGCAACGCCGGTCGGATCACCCTGCTGCCAGACTGCGGAAAAGCTCTTGCCGCCAACCACCGCCACGGCGCGCTGCATCGCCAGATTGCGGCCGTGGAGGAACACAATCTTACTGGGCCGGGCAAGTGTCGCATCGATTTCAACCTTGCCCGAGAAGCGCTCTTTCGCCGCATCCAGCGTCAGATCAATCCGATAGGCCAGCGGAGTTGCTGTAGTGGGCAATTTGCCCGCCGGAAAGGCGATCTGCGGCGCTGCTGCTGCCTCATTTGCTTGCGCCGCTGCACCTACCGGCACCCAAAGAAACAGCAGAAATGCAAACAGGCAACGCGGCACTATCAGCGCAAAAGTCCGCCGAGCAGTCCGCGCGCAAAACGGCCGAGGGCCGCGCCGCC
>JANPPM010000128.1:0-7445 GCA_031428495.1 Novosphingobium sp. | reverse complement strand
GCCTAGGAGAGCTGGAAGCCTAGGGCCACCTACCCCGCAGTCTTGACGATCTCCACCCGCCGGTTTTCCGCGCGCCCCGTCTGGGTGTCGTTGGTCGCCACCGGTTTTTCAAAGCCGAACCCGGCCGAGGCCAGCCGCGCTTCGGAAACGCCTGCCCCCGCCAGATAGGCTTTGACCGCTGCTGCCCGGCGCGTGGAGAGTTCCTTGTTGAAGCCCGATCCGCCAATGTTGTCGGTGTGGCCTTCCAGTGTAACCTGCCAGTCGTCATGTTCCTTGAGGATCGCGGCGACAGAATCCAGCAGCGGTTTTGATTCCGCGCGGATCACATTGGAATTGAAATCGAAGTTGATTCCATCGAGCCGCGCCCGCCCGTCACGCTCCAGCTTGCTGGACAACTGCGATTTGGCCGCATTGCCTCCCCAGTCGGCAATTTGCGGGCATTGGCCGGTATCGGGGCCGGTCTTTTCGGCGGTGTAAAAACTATACAGCGCGCTTTCCTTGTCAGAATCGGCGTTCCGCACCAATCCGACCAGCCGCTTGTCTGCCGAAGCAAAGGTAAACAGCCCGATCAGCTTTTGCGGGCCAGAGGGGCTTTGCTCGACCATTTCCGCTTTAAGCACGCGCCCCTCCGTGCCGCCCGCGATCACCCCTTCCAGATATTCGTAACAGCCGACTGCGCGGGTGCCGGTGTGCTTGAGCCGAACCACGCCCCAGCCACTGGCCCCTTCATAGCTGCCGGTAAGGTCGGGAAGTCTGGCATCGCTGGTCAGTTGCTTGCCATAGCCATGCACCGCAACCAGCGCGAGATAATCGCTGTCAAAGCTGCCTTGAGCCGTGATTTTGACCCAGCGCCCCACAGTGTCTGCGGGCAAAGTGAATTCCTGGTTATTGGCCGCCATCTTTAACGCGGCTTCGAGCACCAGTTTGTAGCCACTCGTCGGTGATGTATCCGACACCTCGACGCGAATGCTTTTGGCTGATTTTTCGTCAATGTTCATGCCGTCACTGTCAAAGGCCAGCCGAGTCAATGATGTCCGCTCGGCCAGTTCCAGAACGACCGAAGCAGGCGCTGCGGCTTCGACCATCCATTCGGTCGAGGTGGATTCATCGATCAGGCTATAGGGGCTGTACGTGGCGCCGTAGATGTCGCCCGCCGTGCTGCTGACAATCTGTGTCCCGGCGGCAAAGGCGAACAGGTCTTGCGGTGGCGATTGGCTGGCGTCCGGACCAGAGGAAGCTTGGCTTGCAGACTCCGACTGCGCGGTTGCGGCCGGGGCGGCATTCTCACTGCCACAAGCCGACAGCCCAGCCAGCAGCGTCAACGTTAGCGCCAGAACTCTATTCCTGATCATTAATCGTCCCCTCATTGGCGAAATCCTCGCAGTATTACGCGGCAAAGTCACGCACTTAGACCGCCCTGAACGAGCAAGAGCGACTGCCGGATGGGGCCTGCCGTGGGGTCAGGCATGACTGCCAATTTCCCGATTAATTGCGGTGTAAATCTAATAAATATGTAAATACCACTAGTCACACCTACGGATTATATAAAATTTATCTTGGTCATAACTTCGGGTATTAAATAATACCCGAGGTTTTTGTGAATAATACTGAATTTTCTTACTCACTCTATGCTGCAAGGCAGTTAGTCAAGTTACTGTTGTTCTGCATTGTCTTGCCTGCTTCGGCATGGGCGCAGGAAACGCGTGTCGACGGTCTGGTCCGCAGGCTGGAACAGGCCAGCCTCAGCCTCTGCGAGACAATCGGGCCGGACGGCGAAATAGGCCCTTGTACCAGCGAGATATCGATCGCGCCCAGCACCGCGTTTTTCGCCTCATTCAAGAATGGCACGATTACCCTGACTCGACATCTGGTCGATAGCTCAACCGATGATGAACTTGCCTTCGTAATCGCCCACGAAATGGCCCACATCATGCTTAACCACCCGCGCAGCACCATTACCAACGAACTGGCAGCCGACTATTGGGCTGCAAAATTGCTGCTACAGTCCGGACTCGATGCGCGAGCAGCGCGCCATGTGTTCGCGCGGTTAAAGACCAGGCGGGTGTTCGGATTTCCGTTCTCCCTCATAACCCACCCATCTGGCAGCCGCAGAATGCGCGAAGTCGAACGGGCCGTTAGTGAGAATGTAATGCTGGGCATTCGCTGACTCTTGCTTCAATTGCATACAGCGGTGAGCGCCAATGAGGCAGCATGATGAGCGCGATTGAAGTTCTTGCTATCCTTACCGGTCGGGCGCGACCCTTTCACGGCAGCGAGAACAGCGCCATCGCAAAGGCACCAGTTGCCGGGCCGGTCGCCATTGGGACGCTGGGAATTCACGGCGACGAGCAGGCCGATCTCACCGTCCATGGCGGGCTGGACAAGGCAGTCCACCACTATCCCGCCGATCACTATCCCTTCTGGCGCACGGCACTGAGCGACCACCCGCTGTTGGCCCAACCCGGAGCTTTCGGTGAAAACATTTCGACGCTGGGTATGACAGAGCGCGAAGTGTGCCTGGGGGATCGCTACCGGCTTGGCACTGCGCTGGTCGAGGTCAGCCAGGGGCGGCAGCCATGCTGGAAGCAGGGGCACCGGCTGGGCGATCCATCGGTGGTCGCGGCAATGATCAAGCACCGGCTCAGCGGCTGGTATTACCGGGTTGTCGAGCCGGGCAGGGTTGCGGCGGGTGACCTGATCGAGCTGGCCGCCCGCCCGCTGCCCGAGTGGTCTGTCGAGCGGGTGTTTGGCCTGCTGATCGGCGGCGATGGCAAGAATGATCCTGCTGCCTTGTGCGCACTCTCGGGCATGGAATTGCTCGCGTCACCGTGGCGCGAGCGGGCGCGGAAATTGCTAGGTAGCTAGGCTAGCGCAGCCGGTTCGCCCATTCGACTGCGCGGCGATCCAGTTGCGCGCGCCGCCGTGCAGGCGTGCTCAGAGCCACTCCCGGCAGTTTCGCCGCATCTGCAAGCTTGATTACGCGAAAACTGCGCAGCAAGCCGTCCTTGGTCGCCCCCGCAGGCGTGCCCTGCCAGCGGATCACGCCGAAGCCGTCATGCAGGCCCGTGGTGTCTAGCCAATTAGCCACGCCGGGGTCACGTGCTGCGATCACATACGTAAAATTGCCATCACGGTCAGGCGCAGTCTGCGCGAGGTTGAGGCTGGTCAGCTGGGTGCGCGCGTCAGAGGCGAGCGTCCAAGGATCAACCACCTGAAACCCGGTATAGCTCGCGTTCCCTCGCGCAATGGTGACCGCCAGCGCTTCATCGGGCGCGAGGCTGAAACGCAGCCCAGCAACGAAGCCCCATGCCCCTTCGCGGCCCATTGGCCCGCCATAGGTGTTCGGCTTCAGCCCGCCGAACCAGTGGTTGGGAAAATCAGCCCAGTCACGCACATAATCACCCATCCGACCAACCACGCGGCGTCGCAATTCCTCTGGGTCATAGGCGCGCGGACTTGCCCCATCGAGCCGCCGCATGGCCAGCTGCGCACCCTGTTGGCGCCAGTCGGCCATAGAATCGCGAAAGCCGACGCCGATAGGACCGGTCGGTGTCTTCACGTGCTGCGCCGCGCCGCTCTCACCCCCGACGGTAAACCGCCAGGTGCCATCGGGCGCGACAGTCAGATTGCGGTCGGTAAACACGCCCAGAACTTCGACTGCCTCCGGCTTGCTGCCCGCCAGCTTGGGCGCAAAACCCGGCTCGCCTGGCCCCAATTGCACGATAAACTGGCTCGCGCGGTTTTTAGCCGGGAAACGCCCGGAAAACTCCCAGCGTTCGCCGCCCTGAACCACCGCCATCCGATAGATGTTGTCAGGATTATCCCCTGCGGTGCCAACGCAGCCAATCTTGCGCCCCCGCCATTCGCGCGGCGTGTCCTCGGTTGTCCAGAGAATCGCCGGGACCGCGCGGTAGGTGGCAATTTCCTTGAGGATCAGAGAGTTGGATAAGCAGGTAACCGCACGATCGATTGTCGCAGCTCCGTCGCGGGTCTGACCGATGGCCGTGGCCGCCAATTGCGCGCGCAGCCCGGCCTGAACCGCCTTGACATCGGGATGTTCGAGCAAGGTCAGCAGCAATCGCTCCGCCTCATCCTGCTCCTCCGAGACAAGAATCGCTTCGGGATCAGGAGAAACTGCGAAAGCAGGCGTGCTGACAAGCGCGAGTGCGCAGGCCGCAAGGGTCGGATATCGCATTTCGGCACTCTCCATTCAGTTTTGCCAGACTGTGCAGCGAAGTGCGGCCCAATGTCTATAGCGCCGCCGCCAAAGCCTTTTGCCGTCGCCGCTGAACTGAGCTGCCAAGACCTATCGCCTCGCGGTATTTTGCCACGGTGCGCCGGGCAAGATCGAAGCCGCGCGCTTTTAGCAGATCGACCAAGGCATCGTCGGAGAGGATCGCACCCGCTTCTTCGGCATCAATCAACTGGCGGATCGATGCCTTAACTGCCTCTGCCGAGGCCGCGCCCTCGCCATCACTGCTACCGCCGACGCCTGAAGTGAAAAAGTATTTCAGCTCGAAAGTGCCGCGCGGGCACATCAGATATTTGTTCGAAGTTACCCGGCTGACAGTCGATTCGTGCATGCCAATGGCTTCGGCTACTGCACGCAGCGTCAGAGGTTTGAGGTGCGCGACCCCGTGACGGAAAAACCCGTCCTGTTGGACGACGATTTCGCTCGCCACTTTCAGGATCGTGCGCGCGCGCTGGTCGAGCGCCTTGATCAGCCAGTTGGCATCGGCAAGCTTTTCCGAGAGCCAGCCCTTTTCCGCCTTGCCGCAGGCGGTGCGAAGTTCGGCATAGTAGCTGCGGTTGACGATGAGACGCGGCAACGTGGCTTGGTTGAGCGCGATCGCCCAGCCGTTGACCTGACCGTTGGCATCGAGCCCGGGTGTAAGCAGCACGTCAGGTGTCACCGGCGTTCCGCCCGGATCGCCAAACCGCAGCCCCGGCTTGGGATCATAGCCGCGCAGTTCGGCCAGCATGTCGGCGAAGTCCTCGTCATCCACCCCGCACATCCGCCTGACCCGCACCAGCTCGCCTCCCGCAATCAGATCGAGATTATCGATCAGCCGCGCCATTGCCGGATCATAGCGGTCTGCTTCGCGCGCTTGTAACGCGATGCATTCGCCGAGTGAGCGCGCACCAACTCCGGTGGGATCTAGCGCCTGCACCAATACCAGTGCGGCCTCTGCCTCGGCCAGTGCGATGCCCAAAGCCTCGGCAATCTCGCGCAGCGGCGTGGCGAGATAGCCTGCCTCATCGAGTTGGCCGACGATATGCGCGGCCACGGCGGCCATCCGCGTGTCGGAGGTTTCCGTGCCGATCTGCGACTGGAGATGCTCGGCAAGGCTCAGGCTTGTCTGCCCGCGCTCCTCCATGCCCGGCAAGTCCTCGGCCATGCCAGAACGGTGATCACCGCCCCAGTCACCGGTATCGCGGTCACGGTCCAGGGTGGCAGGATCAATATCGAGCGGCGCATCCTCGGCGGCGCGGCCTTCGCCGATCAGCTGATCAGCGGGTGAAGTTTCAAGCGTGGTACGGCGCTGTTCGGCAATATCTGGCTCAAGCGGCAGGCTTTCGGCAGCATCACCTGCACCAATCTCGAGCAGCGGATTGGCATCCAGCGCATCACCGATGAAGGTTTCGACTTCGAGATTGGACAGAGCCAGAAGTTTGATCGCCTGCTGCAACTGCGGCGTCATGACCAGCGACTGGCTTTGACGGAGGTCTAAGCGGGGACCGAGAGCCATTGTCAGACCATCCGTCGCCCCGGACTTGATCCGGGACCGCTGGCCGAAACGCGTGCGCGTGACGGCCAGCGGTCCCGGATCAAGTCCGGGACGACGAGCCAAATCACAGCGTAAACCCTTCACCCAAATAAAGCCGCCGCACGTTCTCGTCCGCAACCAGTGCCTCAGGACTGCCGGCAAACAGCACCTGTCCGCCATAAATGATGCAGGCGCGGTCAACGATATCCAGCGTTTCGCGCACGTTGTGATCGGTGATCAACACGCCGATGCCGCGCGTTTTCAGATCCTTCACAAGATCGCGGATATCGCTGATCGACAGGGGGTCGATCCCGGCAAACGGTTCATCAAGCAGCATGATCGAAGGCTTGGCGGCCAAAGCGCGGGCAATTTCGCAACGCCGCCGCTCACCGCCCGAAAGCGCCATCGCCGCGCTTGAGCGCAGGCGGGTGATGTGGAACTCTTCGAGTAAGCGCTCAAGCTCAGCCGCGCGTACCACCGGATCGGGCTCGACCAGTTCAAGCACGCAGTTGATGTTCTGCTCCACCGTCATGCCGCGAAAGATCGAGGTTTCCTGTGGCAGATAGCCAAGGCCCAGGATCGCCCGGCGATACATCGGCAATTTGGTGATATCGACGCCATCGAGCAGGATGCGCCCGGCATCAGGCCGCACCAGCCCCATGATCGAATAGAAACACGTCGTCTTGCCCGCGCCGTTCGGCCCCAGCAGGCCCAGCACTTCCCCCTTGCCAACAGACAGCGAAATATCGGTCAATACCGCGCGCTTGTCATAGCTCTTGGCGATGGAAACGACTTCCAGCCCGCCTTGCGGCACGGCAGGCGCGACGGCTTGCCGCTGGCTATCCGCTGGCTCAGCCCCCGGGCGAGGCTGCGAAATCTCGGTTACATCATCCATTTGCGCTAGGCTCTAGGCAGACCGTCGAGGTTGAGCAAGGGGGCTTTCCCCTATGCGCCCCCCATGCGGCAAGGAGTTGGCAGGTTTCATGCATGGCAGTTTTAGAGGTGCCGGATGACAACGAGGTTAACCGCACTTGATCGCAGCGCGGTTTGGTGATTTACTCTGCCTCAAGATATAAAGGGGATCGCCGGATGGTCAAAATGGAGCAGCATCGCTTCGTGCCGCCGCAGAGTTTGGCAACGGAAGCCGCGCCCGTCACCGATTGGCGGCGCAAGATGAGCGATCATATCGCCTATGCGCTGTTGGTTTACACCGGCCTGCAGATTTTTGTCACCATGGGTGCGCTCAAAGCTGAAGGCGGATCTTTGCTGCCCTATCTGGCGCTGATCATCCTGGTCGTAGCGATTATCCCGGCCTGCCGCCGCTTTGAACGCCGCTGGAACCGGCTTAGCGACGAACAGGCGCATGACCCGGCGCTCGCGCCGTATTACCGCCGGGACCGGCTGATGCTGTGGCTGCTGGCGGCTGGCCTGCCCTTCCTGCTGACCGGGCTGTTCAAGGGCCTTGCTGCCGCCTTCACCTGAGATTGCCTCGCTCGCGAGGTCCGTATAGAGCGGCACTCCGCGCCCCCCTGCGCGCCGGAGTGACCACACCGCCATGCTCAGCCTTGATGCCGCCCGCGACCGCGCCGCCGCCCTGATTGACCGCGCACGCCGCGCCGGGGCGGATACCGCCGACGTAGTTTACAGCGCCGACGCCTCTGAAAGCGTGTCGGTGCG
>JANPPM010000127.1:0-3691 GCA_031428495.1 Novosphingobium sp. | reverse complement strand
ATGCGGCAGTTTATCCTGAGCGGCCGGCCTACCGGCCAGCCGAAGGGGCTTCACGGCCTCCTCAGGACGAACGGATTTGAGTCAGATTAAGCGCAATTTGTTCTAGCCTGCTTGCTCGCGCGCCCGTTCAGCCAGCCGTGCTACCGCTGCACCATGGATTGCCGGTGCGGTGACCAGCACGCCAAAAGCACGCGGATCGCGCTTGTTGTAATTGAGCGGCTGGCCGAAGGCATCGGTCGCCACTGCTCCTGCTTCGCGCGCGATCAGCGCGGCGGCGCCGATATCCCATTCATAGCCCCAGCGCAGCGTTGCCACCATATCGGCTTCATCCGCCGCAACCATGGCGATGCGCAGAGCA
The DNA here is from genome assembly GCA_031428495.1 of Novosphingobium sp. Lineage (GTDB taxonomy): Bacteria > Pseudomonadota > Alphaproteobacteria > Sphingomonadales > Sphingomonadaceae > Novosphingobium. Next base: position 3,333 of record JANPPM010000127.1, on the reverse strand, counting down.
ATGGAGTTGGGCTGCTCGACAAACACCAGATCGCTGTCCTCTGCGCTGGTGATTCGCGCAGGCACGCGGGCACCGGACAGCTCGAGCCGCTTGCTTGCCGTCAGCCGATCCCCATTGCGCCAGCCACCTTTCCCGGCCTCGCCGTGCCAGAACTCTTCACGCGCAGGCGCGGCAAGCATGCCCAGCAGCGGCCGCCCCGAACTGATCAGCGCCACTGAAACCGCCCAGCCCTTGCGGCCGCGAATATAATCGCGCGTCCCGTCAATCGGATCGACCAGCCACAGCAAACCGCCGCCAAGGCGCTCGGGCGCATCGACGGTTTCCTCGGAAAGCCAGCCAGCCGAGGGGAGCAGCGCATTAAGTTCGCGCTTCAAAAACGAATCGACAGCAAGGTCAGCTGCAGAAACGGGATCGCCCGGGCTTTTTTCCCAGACATCGGGCGCATGACCGAGGCCCGGCCAGCTGGCCATCGCGATACGTCCCGCTTCGCGGACAATCGCCTCGAGTCGTGCGCGATCAATCATGCCGGGTGAGGGTGGTTTTCAAGCAAAACAGACATTGCGAATGACTTGCGCTTGCGGCCAGCACTTTTCAAGCCGCCGTCAATATGCTTATGCGGCGGCGCAACATATCCAGTCACCCACAACCTCCCTCCACAACCTCCCCAGGTCAGCCTAAAGCGGAAAGCGACAGTCCCATGAATATCCATGAATATCAGGCCAAGGAACTGCTCGCGAAATTCGGTGTCCCGGTCCCGGCGGGCTTTGCGGCGCTGACGGTTGATGAAGCGGTGGCTGCTGCGGGCAAGCTTCCAGGGCCACTTTTTGTCGTGAAAGCGCAAATCCATGCGGGCGGGCGCGGCAAGGGCAAGTTCAAGGAACTGGGCGCTGATGCCAAGGGCGGCGTGCGGCTGTCCAAGACACTCGACGAAGTGCGCGCGAATGCAACCGACATGCTTGGCAACACGCTGGTGACGATCCAGACCGGTGATGCAGGCAAGCAGGTCAACCGGCTCTATGTCACTGACGGCGCAGACATCGCCCGTGAATACTATTTCTCGATGGTGGTTGATCGCGGCACGGGCCACATTGCGATGATCGTCTCGACTGAAGGCGGCATGGACATCGAAACCGTTGCACATGACACACCCGAGAAGATCACCTCAATCACTATCGATCCCGCGCAGGGCTTCCAGCCGCACCATGGCCGCGCGGTTGCGTTTGCGCTCAAGCTCAAGGGTGAGCTCAACAAGCAGGCGCAAAAGGTCGCAAGCCAGCTCTATGATGCTTTCATCGCCACTGACATGGAGATGCTGGAGATAAACCCGCTGATCGAGACCACGCCCGATGCCTCTGGCGCTGCGCAGATTCAGGTGCTCGATGCCAAGGTCAGCTTTGATTCGAACGCGCTGTTCCGTCACCCGGATATTGCCGCCCTGCGCGATGAGACCGAGGAAGATCCCGCCGAGGTCGAAGCCAGCAAATATGACCTCGCCTATATCAAGCTCGACGGTAACATTGGCTGTATGGTCAACGGCGCAGGCCTTGCCATGGCGACGATGGATATCATCAAGCTCAACGGCATGTTCCCGGCCAACTTCCTCGACGTTGGCGGCGGCGCGACCACCGAAAAGGTGACCGCGGCGTTCAAGATTATCCTGTCAGACCCCGCCGTGAAGGGCATTCTGGTGAACATCTTCGGCGGCATCATGAAGTGCGATACGATTGCCGAGGGCATCATCGCGGCCGCAAAGGACGTGAACCTGTCCGTACCGCTGGTCGTGCGCCTTGAAGGAACGAACGTGGAGCAGGGCAAGGCGATCCTCGCCGCATCGGGCCTTGCGATTGTCCCTGCCGATGATCTGGGTGATGCGGCAAAGAAGATTGTGGCGGAAGTGAAGAAGGCGGCCTGAGTTCCGCTTGCCTTGCATCGCCTATCTGATCCATTCTGCGGGACTTGACGTTATTTGCCTATGCGGCAAAGGCGGCTGGTGATTCCCGTTTTAATCGCGCGGCTAAACTGCCCCAGTGTAACTTTTGGGCGTCCGGGTTGAGGAAGGACAAAAAACGATGAAGATTATCGTGCCTGTGAAACGGGTGATTGATTATAACGTCAAACCGCGCGTCAAGAGCGACGGAACCGGGGTTGATCTCGCCAACGTCAAGATGAGCATGAACCCGTTCGACGAAATCGCCGTAGAAGAGGCGATCCGCTTGCGCGAAAAGGGCGTGGCTACCGAGATCATCGCGGTTTCGGTCGGACCGGCCAAGGCACAGGAAACGCTGCGCACGGCGCTGGCCATGGGCGCTGACCGCGCGATTCTGGTGACGGTCGAGGACGAGGTTGAGCCGCTGGCGGTTGCCAAGATCCTCAAGGGCATTGCTGACGAAGAGCAGCCCGGCCTTGTGATTCTCGGCAAGCAGGCGATCGACGATGATTGCAACCAGACCGGCCAGATGCTCGCCGCGCTGATGGGCCGCCCGCAAGGCACCTTCGCCAGCGAAGTCACGGTCGATGGTGATCATGTCACGGTGAAGCGCGAAGTCGATGGCGGGCTGGAGACGGTCAAGCTGGCGATGCCTGCCATCATCACCACTGACCTGCGCCTCAACGAGCCGCGTTATGCTTCGCTGCCGAACATCATGAAGGCCAAGAGCAAGCCGCTGGCGAACAAGACGCCTGCTGATTACGGCGTCGATACCGCGCCGCGTTTGAAGACGCTGAAAGTGGTAGAACCGCCAGTGCGCAGCGCGGGCATCAAGGTGCCGGACGTCGATGCACTGGTCGCCAAACTCAAGGAACTGGGAGTCGCCGAATGAGCGTCCTCGTCTATGCCGAACACGACAACGCCTCGCTGAAAGACGCGACGCTGGCAGTCGTCACCGCCGGGGCAAAGCTCGGCGAAGTCCACGTGCTGGTGGCAGGCGCTGCTTGCGGCGCTGCGGCTGATGCCGCCGCCAAGATAGCGGGCGTTTCCAAGGTGCTGATCGCCGATGATGCGGCCTATGGCGCGCAGCTTGCCGAAAACGTCGCGCCGCTGGTTGCTGGCCTGATGGCGGGCTACGACGCTCTGCTCGCGCCCGCAACGGCGCACGGCAAGAACATCGCCCCGCGCGTCGCCGCGCTGCTCGATGTCATGCAGGTCTCGGACATCCTCTCGGTAGAAGGCCCCAAGACCTTCACCCGTCCGACTTACGCGGGCAACGCCATCGCCACGGTCGAAAGCTCGGATGCCAAGCTGGTGATCACTGTGCGCGGCACTGCCTTCGCCAAAGCAGAGCCCAGCGGCGGTTCGGCTTCGGTAGAGGCCGTTTCAGGCGCAGGCGATGCCGG
>JANPPM010000126.1:0-4556 GCA_031428495.1 Novosphingobium sp. | reverse complement strand
TCGTGGGACACGTCGCCGACTCCGTTGATCTGCGATGATAGTTGCGCAGGCCGCTGCTTGAGCTTGACCCTGCCCGCGCCATCGACCCGGACATCGACCTTGCCGCTGGCGGACAGGACCACATTGCCAACCCCCTTGGTTATGATTGCCGCGTCGATTGCGGCAACCTCTTCAAGATCATGCTTGCCAGCCCCGCGTGTCTCGATCTGCATGGCGGCCACCTTGCCGCTTGCCCACAGGTCCACCGCGCCGTTCGCAACGACTGCAAGGCTCAGCTGATCGAGATCGCGCAGCTTTACCTTGGCCGGTGCATCGAGCTCGAGTGCGGGCAGGCTAGGTGCGGTGATCTCGACCTTCAGACCCCCGCTGCCGATATGAGTGCCCTCGCCGAGCGACAGCGTGCCGTTTTCCCAGCGCACCGCATGTACTGCTGTGTCCTGCCCGAAAACCCGCATTGTGATTTTCTCGCCGCGCGTAAATATGAGGGAGACCGGTGCCTTGACGGTGAGCGGCTTGCCGGGATCAAAAGTGAAATCGCGGCTGGCGTGGCTACGGCCGCCGTCATCATCATCGAAGTTGACGGACAGCCGTCCATGTTCACCGATGCGCTGGATCATGGCGCTGCCGCCCAGCACCCAGGCGCTGCACAGCAGCACTACCGAAAGTAGAAGGCCGCTGGCGAAGACGATCAGCAATTTCTTGGTCATGATCAGGCCTCCCTTACGATGCCGATTTGATCGCGGGTTCAATGACCCGGTAATGCAGTCTGCCGAACCACATCAGGCCGTTGACCAGCCAGATTGCGGCGATTGCCAGCAAGGCGCCGAAAGCGACTGCTCCGGTCATCAGCCCCAGCCCGCAGAGCAGGGCTGCGAGCGGCCCGCCGGGAAAGCCGCTGAACGGTCCGACAATCAGGATACCGCCGCCGCCGATGAACAGGCCGATCAGGGCGAGGGCCAGGCCCAGCATCACGCCGCCCAGTGGCAACAGGATCGGCAGCAGGACAAGAATGTCTATTGCGCCCAGGCCGAGCAGTGCAATCACTGCAGTCCAGGCCGAAGACGGCGAGCGCACTTCTTCCCAGCGCTTGATACCTGCCTCGAGTTTCAGTTCGCGCGCCAGCCGGGCAGGATCACCCAGCGCCTCAGCGACTTCCGCTTCGCTGCGGTTTTCCGCGCTGGCAGCGGCAAAATGGTCTTCATAGTCACCCGCGATCTCATCGATTGCTGGCTGCGGCATGCCCGCGAGCCCCTGACGGAGTCGTCGCAGAAATTCTTCACGCGTCATGGCTTTCCTCCCCATCGCTTTGCCCATTGTTTTGGCTTTTGCCGATCAGATCCTCGACCGAGGCGGTAAACCCGCGCCACTCGGCAAGCTGATCAGTCAGGGTTGTCCGCCCTGCATCGGTCAGCTTGTAATATTTACGCGGCGGTCCGGTCGGCGATTCTTCCAGGTAAGTGGCGACCAGTCCCTCGGTCTGCATTCGCCGCATCAGGGGGTAGATCGTCCCTTCACCCATGCCGACTGCAAGCGAGAGCCTGCTGGCGATTTCATAGGCATAGGAATTGCCGCGCGAGAGCAGGGCCAGGACGCACAGGCCCAGAACTCCCTTCTTCAGCTGGATTTCAATTGATTCGGGCACAGGTGAACTCCCTCATCCGCCGCGCCGGTTGCTGGTGATCGCCGCTGTCACTGCATCGTGCACGCTGCGCTTGGCCTTACGATAGCATTCTGCGGATTCGGGGGAGGCGATCCGGGTGCCGGTCGTGACTTCGCCGACCCGGCACAGCCTGCGCGCTGCCGTATCAATGCGGCGCTCCAGTACCTCTTGGCCCGCTGGTGTTGTCAGATCAAGATCGGCGTGTCGCACCGATACCGAGGCTGTTTCGGTCAGGGCCGCTGCCAATGCGGGCGTCGTCGCGAAAAGCGCCATGGGAGCGCAAAGTGCGATAGTGCTGAGAATGGTCATGTTCATGGCGGGGTTCCCTTCTGTTTCATCGGGGACAACTGCTGCGCCCCTCGACCTGTGGAGACTAGGTATAACACGATACCTTGTTATGCAAGATACCTTGTTATGCCTGATTGCAGAATCTGGAAATTGGAATTGATCTCAGTGGGATGAACTGTCGAGCATCGGCGCCTGGGCATGAAAAAAGGGGCCGTGGTTGCCCGCGACCCCTGATTTCTTGCTCAAGATCCGGCGGCGAATGCCAGCCGAGTCGTTTAACGCTTCGAGAACTGGAAGCTCTTGCGCGCCTTGGCCTTGCCGTACTTCTTGCGTTCGACAACGCGCGGATCGCGGGTGAGGAAGCCTGCGCTCTTTACCGCGCTGCGCAGCAGGGGCTCATACTTCGACAGGGCCTGGGCGATACCATGCTTGACCGCGCCTGCCTGGCCCGAAAGGCCGCCGCCCTTGACGGTGCAGATGACATCGTACTGACCCGAACGATCGGACACGTCGAACACCTGATTGATCACCAGACGCAGCGTCGGGCGGGCGAAATAGACTTCCTGATCGCGGCCATTGACCGTGATCTTGCCCGAGCCGGGCTTGATCCAGACGCGGGCGACCGCATCCTTGCGGCGACCGGTTGCGTAGGAGCGGCCCTGCGCGTCGATTTCCTTTTCGCGGATCGGCGCAGGCGGGCCGGTGCGAACGGGCGGCGCCATGGGGGCTGCGTCGTCAGCGGCGGCAACTGGAGGAGCTCCAGCGGCGAGGGCGCCCAGATCGGCGAGATCGGTGACAGTGTTATCGGACATTATGCGCCCACCTTGTTCTTGCGATTCATCGAGGCGACGTCGAGCGGCTGGGGCTGGGTGCCGCCATGCGGATGCTCGGTGCCGCAATAAAGATGCAGTGCGCGCATCTGGTCACGGCCCAGCGGGCCGCGCGGGATCATGCGCTCAACTGCCTTTTCAAGCACGCGCTCGGGGAAACGACCGTCGAGCACCTTGGCTGCGGTGACTTCCTTGATGCCGCCAGCATAGCCGGTGTGCTTGTAATAGACTTTCTTGTCGCGCTTGTTGCCGGTGAGCCGCACCTTGCCGGCGTTGATCACGACGACATGGTCGCCGCAATCGACATGCGGGGTGTAGCTCGGCTTGTGCTTGCCGCGCAGACGATTGGCGATAACCACCGCGAGGCGGCCGACCACCAGGCCGTCGGCATCAATCAGATGCCACTTCTTCTCGACTTCGGCCGGTTTGATCGACCGTGTCTGTGTGCTGAGTGCCTTCATGGCAGATACCATTCCCTTGATCTGGCACCGGCGAACCACGATACGGCCGCCGGGAAGCGAGGCCATTCGCTGCGAACTGCGCTAAAGTCAAGCTAATCGGCGCGCTTCCGAAGAGGTATAATATTACCTTCCGGTTTCGCTCGAGGTCCGAATGAGTTGCCAGCGCTCACGCGTTAGCCGTTTGTTGCCGTCAAGATCGGTCGTGACCAGCCGCTCAAGCTCGGCAATCCGGCCATGTGTTCCGGGGCCGCTCGCCTCGATTTCAATGGTGATCTGACTTTGCCCGCCGCCGGGCACTGGAACCGACCGCGACTCGCTTCGCTTGCCTGGCGCAGGATTGAATGTGTCGGCGGGCCAGAGACTGCGCGGCGAACGTCCGCGTAGCTGGGTGACAAAGGCTTGTGCCTGCAACATATCGACGGCCGGCAGGCCTGAGCTGCCCATTTGCGCGACGGCGACTGTCGCTGCCCGATCAAGTGATCCGTCTGACACGCGGGTGCCACCGCCGATAATCAGGCCTTGTGTATCAAGCATGATCGGAAACATGCCGTTATCTGGCCGCGCGCGCTCAATATCTGCCAGCGCTGCGAGCGATGGCGGGGCATCGACGGTCACTTCGACCAAGCGGCCTTCGACCCGGTAACCTGCGCCATCGCGCTTGATCTGCACTTCATAAGAGCGCCGGGTGGTGATCGTATTTCCGTCGGGTAGCGGCCGGATTAGGGTGCGAGTCAGCAAAAGCGGCGAGGCTGGCGGTGAGAAACTGCCGGGGGAAGCAGCAGCTGGCACGGTGTCACCCAGCGCCGCAAGCGCTACCAATGCCGCCGCGCCTGCCAGCCAGACCGATTTACCCATGCCGCCGCTCGTTGTCATCCGAGCAAGACCTCAGGCATCAGAAAAGCATCGGTTTTGATCAGCATTCGGGCTTCCTTTGCCTGGCTGAATCCATGCAGGCGGCGTCAATTCAATTGGGATCGCGACAGTGGATCGTGCACTATATTGGCGCAGGCTATGCGCTTTTCGTCAAGCAATGTCTTGCCGCTGCCCCAGACCATGCGCACCCCAGACGGCGGCTGCGACAAGCAGCGCGCCGGTGAGTTGATGCAGGACAGCCAGCCATAGTTCGACCCCGCTCATCACGGTGGCAATGCCAAGCAGAAGCTGGATTCCAAACGCCGAGTGAATTGCGACCGAAGGCGGCCTCAGCCCCGTCCGTTTGAGCCGCCGCGCCAGTACAATCAGCGCTCCGGCTGCCACCCAGGCCCACCAGCGATGGATGAAATGCACGAGGATCGGATCGCTGAACAAGGCGCGGCC
>JANPPM010000125.1:0-3849 GCA_031428495.1 Novosphingobium sp. | reverse complement strand
CCGGGATCGAGCCTGAGGCGCTGGTCGCGCTGCTCGCGCGGCTGGGCACTTCCGATCCGGTCGATCCCGCGCTGAGCGTGGCCGAACTGACTGCGAGTTTCGATCTGGCGCGCTTTGGCCGCGCACCCGCGCGCTTTGACGAGGCCGAACTGCACCGGATCAACGCAGCGATTGTCCACCACTTGCCGTTTGCTCGCGTCGCGCACTTGCTGCCAGCAGGCATGAGCGAGGCAGGCTGGGAGGCGATCCGGCCCAATCTTGCTCATATCAGCGAGGCGGGGGAATGGTGGCAGGTAGTCACCGGACCGGTGTCACCACCAGATTTCGGTGAGGAGGATCAGGTGTTTCTGGCCACGGCCGCCACCGCGCTGGAACATGGCGGCACCGATTGGGCGGCACTCACAACCGCGCTCAAGGAAACCACTGGCCGCAAGGGCAAGGCGCTGTTTCTGCCGCTCCGGCAGGCGCTGACCGGCCGCGACCATGGCCCCGATATGGCCGCGCTGTTGCCGCTGATCGGGCACGATGCCGCGCTTGACCGGCTGCGGGTTGCATCAGCGCCCTAGCCACGCCAGAATTGCCGCTGCGAGGAGTGGACCGCGTGGCGCGCATTATCTTCACCAGCCATCTCGGCGGCATCGCGCCGCAAGGCGAGCCGCAGTTTCCCGGCAAGACTGTCGGCGAAGTGCTCGGTGCCTGCTTCGCAGCCCATCCCGGCCTCGGCCATTACATCCTCGACGATCAGGGCCGTCTGCGCAAACATGTCCATGTCTTTGCCGCAGAGCGCCGCCTCGATGCGCACTCGGCGCTGGCAACGCCGGTGGGCGAGGATGACGAGATCTATGTGCTGCAGGCGCTGTCAGGTGGCATGAACGACAAGGGAGCGCCCCAAACATGAGCGACCGCATCATCGCCGCCACCCGCAAGGGCCTGTTCCGGTTCGCGCGCTCGGGCGCTGGATGGCAGCTTGAGGGCACTGCCCTGCTCGGTTCACCGATGACCTATGTATTTGCCGATAGGCGCGATGGCGCGCTCTATGCCGCCGCCAATCTTGGCCATTTCGGCCCCAAGCTGCACCGCTCGGACGATGGCGGCGCGGTGTGGAGCGAGATTGCCGCGCCTGCCTTTCCGCCATCAGGGGAGGCCGATGCACCGTCGGTCCTGCAAATCTGGTCCATGGCGAAGGCAAGTGGCGGCGCGGGCGACCTGTGGGCCGGAACCATCCCCGGCGGCCTGTTCCGCAGCCGCGATGGCGGGGCCAGCTGGGCTTTGAACGAACCGCTGTGGCAGATGCCAGAGCGCAGCCAATGGACCGGCGGCGGCTATGACGATGCGGGCATCCATTCGATCTGCGTCGATCCGCGCGATCCCAGACGCCTCGCAGTGGCGGTCTCTACCGGCGGGGTCTGGCTGAGCGAGGACGACGGGACAAGCTGGCGCATCGCCGCAAAGGGGCTGCGCGCTGCCTATATGCCGCCCGAACTGGCCTATGAAGAAATCTCGCAGGACCCACACCTGATGGTGCAATGTACCGGTGCGCCGGACCATTACTGGATCCAGCACCATAACGGCATTTTCCGTTCCACCGATAATATCGCCAGCTGGAGCGAGCCCGTGCCCGAGACCTGTTCGGCTTTCGGCTTCGCGGTCGCGGTTCACCCCGCCGATCCGATGACCGCATGGTTCGTGCCTGCGGTGAAGGACGAGTTCCGCTATCCCACTGACGGCAAATTCATTGTCAGCCGCACCCGCGATGGCGGCGCGAGCTTTGAAGTGCTGGACCGGGGCCTGCCGCAGGAGCCGAGCTATGATCTGGTCTACCGCCACGCGCTTGATGTCGATGCAAGTGGCCAGCGGCTGGTGATGGGATCGACCACCGGCGGCGCATGGGTATCGGAAGACGGCGGCGATAGCTGGAAGATTCTGCCCATGCGGCTACCGCCGATCAATGCCGTCCGCTTTGTCTGAGGTGCGTGCCTGTCAGGCTGACTTGGCAGGGCGCAGTTTCAGTGCGGCATGCACGGCCACTGCTGTCAGCGCCCCCAGAATCAACCCGACCACCGCCGAAAGCACGGCATAGGTCAGCCAGCCCAGCACGCCCGCTGCCGGGCCAGTGACCGATTCGACCGCATGTTGCACACCGTGCGCAAGGTCGGACGGGCCGTGCAGCCCCAGCTCATGCAGGCCATGAATGATGATCCCGCCGCCGACCCACAGCATCGCCAGGGTTCCAACAGTTGACAAAACGGACAGCAATTTGGGCATGGCAAGCAGCAGCAATCGGCCGAGTTGACGCGAAGTGGCATCGGCGCGTTTGGTCATGTGGAGGCCGGCATCGTCCATCTTCACAATCAGTGCGACGACGCCGTAAACCAGCACGGTGATGACAACGCTCACCAGCGCGAGAATGATCGCCCGGGCAAGCAAGCCCTGATCGGCGACTTCGGACAGCGCGATTGCGATAATTTCGGCCGAGAGAATGAAATCGGTGCGGATCGCGCCGGAAATCCGCTCACGCTCGAACTCGGCCATGTCTTCGATGACATCGCCCAGCACTTCGCCGTGCTTCGCTCCGCCCAGCTTCTCGATCACCTTTTCGGCACCCTCGAAGCACAGATAGAGCCCGCCCAGCATCAGGATCGGGGTGATTGCCTGCGGCAGCAGCTCGCTCAGCGCCAAGGCGGCGGGCAGCAGGATCAGCAGCTTGTTGCGCAGCGATCCCTTGGCGATCTGCCAGATGATCGGCAGCTCGCGGTCGGGCGTGAACTGGGTGACATAACTGGGTGTGACCGCGGCATCGTCGATCACCACGCCCGCCGCTTTGGTTCCCGCCTTCGCCGCCGCTGCGCCGACATCATCAAGCGAGGCTGCGGCCACTTTGGCGATTACGGAAATATCGTCGAGCAGCGCGACCAGGCCGGAGGGCATTGAGGGTTTCCTGTAATTCGAGGAGTGTCAGGCGTTCAGAACCGCCCGCCATCAATGAACACCCGCTGCCCCGATGTGAAGGCGGATTCGTCCGAGGCAAGATAAACCGCCAGCCCGGTGCAGTCCCGGTTGCGGCCCACCCGGCCCAGCGCGGTCCGGTCGAGCATTCCGCGTTCCCGCAGCATGGCCTCGTATTCTTCCGCATTGTCGCCAGTAGAGACTGTGCCGGGGCTGAACGCATTCACCCGGATGCCGCCCTTGCCCCATTCCTGCGCCATATAGCGCGTCAGCAGCGCCAGCGATCCCTTGGCAAGGCCATAGGCGCTGTAGCCGACCATGGGATCGATGCCGGTTGAGGAGATCGTGGTGATGACAGAGCCGCCGCCCGCCGCCATCATGCGTGGCGCAAGGCCCTGCATCAGCCGCAGCGGACCCCAGACGATTGTCTGATGCTGTTCGAGGAAGTCCGCCTCGCTCGTGGTCAGCAGCGTGCCCATGTTCGGCTGTGGCGGCTGGCTGGACAGCAGGACAATATCGATCCCGCCGAACGCGGCCCAGGCGGCATCGGCAAGGCGGTCTATCGCGGCCTTGTCAGTAAAGTCGCAGGCCACGGTCTCGATGTGCCGCCCCATGCCGCGCAGTTCCTCGGCGAGCGGATCGAGCTTTGCCGCAGTCCGCGTGGTCAGCACCAGATCAGCGCCCTCCGCAGCAAAAGCGCGCGCCAGATCTCCGCCGAGCAGCCCGCCTGCCCCGGTTATCAATGCGCGTTTGCCTGCTAGTCTGCTCATCGACTGACCCTTGCGTTTGAAGCTAGTCCCGTTCGGGTCGAGCGGAGGCGGGACCCCGCCCCCAGGGTCACGACGTCCCTCCCCCCGCCCCGGAAAAGGGGGGCAAAAGGGAACAGGTAGCGCCACGCCACCG
>JANPPM010000124.1:0-14569 GCA_031428495.1 Novosphingobium sp. | reverse complement strand
GTCCTTGCCCGGCGGCTGCCAAATCGGCCCGCGGCTTCGCACCGCATTGAGGTAAGGACGCGGGTCCATGGCGATCTCATGGTCAGTGAAATAGTCGCGCACTGCAAGCTATTGCATTGTTTGTCTCCCATTGGGTCGGGGCGAGCCATGCTCACACGACGCCATCCGCGCTTACATATGCGACACTATAGCGCATATGTAAGCGCGGACTCGATTCGTCAAGCGCCATCGATTCCGCGCATTCTCAGTCTGGTGCGATGATCGATGTCGATAGCAGGCGATGCAAAATCCCGGCAATTTCTTCGACGCTGTATTCGCCTTCCGGCTTGCCGACCCACCAGGCGAGCGTTTCCGCAATCAGTGTTGCAGCACAAACCGATCCGAGATCAGATGGCAGCCAACTGTTGATGGGCGGTTCCTCCGCTGCAACAATTTGTGACTGACGCAGCCATTCTTCGCGCATGGCAGCGCCAGCTCCGCCGTTGAGCAAAGTCGACCAGAGTACACGGTGATCGCCCACATACGCGCACAGTGCCTGAAAACCGGCCTCGTAACTCGCGGCCTCGCGGATCGCTAGAGTAAGCTGGTTGAGCTGTTCAATTTGGCTCCGGGCTATGTCGTCGAGCAACCCTTCCTTGGTCTGGTGATGACGAAAGAAGGTCGCATAGTGGACGCCAGCCTCAGCGCAGATGTCGCGGATAGAAATTTGCTCGAATAGCTTTCGTTCAAGCAACACCAACAGCGCCTCGCGCAGCGCAAGTCCCGACCGCACGGCACGAGCGTCCTTGGAACTTGACGAGACGGGACTTGGTCCATTATGCGATACTGTGTCGCGCAAACTGCGATTCGTTTTGTTTGATCCGGTCATGTCTTGCACTGAAGCAGAATGGCACATTGGCGCAAGTTCCTGTCGATGTTCGCAGGCTCTGGATTGAGAGAGGATAGGCTTGAATGTTTCGACATTTGATTTTGGCCAGCGGCCTTGCTGTTGGTCTTGCTGGCGCATCAGTTTTGAGTGCCGCCGAAACCACCCAAGCAAATAGTGGAGCTACAACGCCGGCCGCAACTGCCTATTCAACAGGCGAAACCGATATCGGGACACTGCTGGACAATCCCGACACGAAGGCGGTACTTCAGAAGCACATGCCCGGATTTGCCGATAATCCGCAGATTGAAATGGCGCGGTCGATGACGCTGAAGCAGATACAGGGATTTGCCGGAGACGCCATTACCGACGCGGCGCTCGCCAAAGTCGATGCCGACCTGGCGAACTTGCCAGCGCGCAAATAGCGATTGCGTGCGCCGCGATGCTTCGATCGCTATCCGCTCTTCTCTTGCTGGCATTTACCGGCCCCATTGCTGCTGAAACTCTACTGATCGGCAACAAGGGCGAGGACACGGTTAGCTTCGTTGATCTCGCTACCGGTCAAGAGTGCGCCCGTGCGGCCACAGGCCGGGCACCGCACGAGATCGCAATTTCGCCAGACGGCAGGCAGGCAGCCGTCGTGGCCTATGCGGGCACTACTGTCGATATCTTCGATGTCCGAACCGCGCGTCTTGCAAAGCGCATCGATATCGCGCCCAACGCCGGTCCGCACGGCATTGCCTGGCTGGCCGATAATCGAATTGTCCTGGCGGCAGAGCGCAGCCGGTCGGTGGTAATCGTGGATTCGCGCCGAGGTTCTTTCCGCTCAATTGCCACCGAACAGGGTGGATCGCACATGCTGGCGATATCTCCCGACCGGAACCGTGCCTATGTCGCGAACATTATTGGCGGGACAATCAGCGTTATTGATCTGCGGCGGCGCGTGAAACTGGTGGACATCCCAGTCGGCGGCAACCCAGAGGGCATCGCGATCACCCCGGATGGCAGGCAGCTCTGGGTTGGTGACGATTCCGCGCCGCGCCTGCGGGTCGTCGACCTTGCAACTAGTACGACGATAGCCACACTGCCGACCGATTCCGTCGCAATTCGCGTTGGCATTACGCCTGACGGTAAGACCGCCGTCACGTCCAATTTCGGATCGGGAACCCTAAATCTATTCGATGTCGCGACCCGCCAACCTCTGAGCACCATTCAGGTTAGCGGGTCGCCCCGGGCGATGCAGGTGACCATCGCGTTTTCCAGAAATGGTCGGCGCCTCTTCGTAGCCGAAACCGGACCCGGCACGGTTGCCGAAGTAGATCTGGCATCTGGAACCGTCCTGCGCCGCATTGCTGCAGGCAAGAATGGCGACGGACTCGGCATTTCGCCGCAACGATGCGATGGCGGGAGCCCCCGGAATGAAGGCAAGTAATGGATTGACGATGTGCCTGCTGGGCGCCGGGTCAATTCTCGTTTTGGGCGGTACCCCAGCACATGGGAGACAAGTGCAGACAGCGTCCCCCGACGATCCACTTCTCGAGCAATTCCGCAATCCGCCAGTCGAAGCCCGCCCCCGTGCCTGGTGGCACTGGATGAATGGCAATATTACGCAGGACGGGATCACCAAAGATCTCGCATGGATGAAGCGCATCGGCATCGGCGGTGCGCAGACCTTCGATGCCGCCATGCAGACACCGCAGGTGGTCGAAAGTCGGCTGGCTTATATGTCGCCGGAATGGAAACAGGCCTTCCGCCTCGCTGCCAGCGAAGCAGACCGCCTAGGACTTGAACTGACAATCGCATCGTCGCCGGGCTTTACTGCAACGGGAGGTCCATGGGTTGCGCCGGCAGATGCGATGAAAAAGCTGGTGTGGAGCGAGACTGATATCATTGGCGAACGCCGATTTGTCAGCAAATTACCGCTGCCTCCATCGGTTACCGGACCTTACCAAACAATACCTATTGATCCTACAGGAGGGCTGGTGCTGACCGGTGGCCAGGCTGCCCCCGTCGCCAAGCCTTTCTATTCGGACATCGCCTTGCTTGCATGGCCAATCGACGCAGCAGCATCGGCGCAGGAGCCCGCCGCAATATATTCCGACGGCTTGGGAACGATGCTCGAAGGCACGATGCTGACGGACGAGGACCTTGCCAGCGCAGTAGCGATCACGCGGCCAGCAAAGGGCGCCCCGATATTGCAGGCGAAATACCCGGCACCGCGCACCATCCGCTCCGCGACACTCTTCATGCCCGCATCTGCCGGACGGTACGTGGGAGGCGAACTCAAACCAGCGCTGGAAGCGAGCGACAATGGCACGTCCTGGCGTCCGGTTGCTGAATTTCCCGCCGCCGCAGTTCCGGCAACAGTAGGTTTCGCGGCAGTGACTGCCCGTCAGTTCCGCGTGGTGTTCAATCGCGCGCCAGGCGGAGGCATTGCCGGGTTCACGCCACCGGTCCCGGGAGTGGACATCGGGGGGATGCTAGGTAGGGGCGGCTCAGCGATGATGGCCGCGTCCGCACTCAAAGTGGCCGATTTCCAGCTTTCTTCCGAAGCGCGCATCGACCGCGCGGAAACCAAGGCTGGCTTCGATATTGCTAGCGACTACTTTGCCTTGCCAGCCAATGCGCCCGAAGCGCTTGGCATCGCGCTTGGCAGTGTGATTGATCTGACCAGCCGCATGCGCTCCGATGGCACGCTTGACTGGTCTCCGCCGAAGGGTCGCTGGCGCGTTTTGCGCCTTGGCTCGTCGCTGGTCGGCACGGTAAACCATCCCGCACCGCCCGAAGCGACCGGGCTAGAGGTCGATAAATACGACGGCGCTGCCGTCCGGCGCTACCTTGAACATTATATCGGCATGTACCGGCAGGCAGCTGGACCGGAACTCCTTGGATCTCGCGGGGTCCGTGCGTTGCTGAACGATTCGATTGAGGCCGGGGCTGCCAACTGGACGCCGGAAATGATTGCCCGGTTCAAGGAATTGCGCGGCTACGATCCAACCCCCTGGCTGCCTGCGCTCACCGGCACCATCATCGAATCGCGCGCGCGCAGCGACAAATTCTTGTTCGACTATCGTCGCACACTTTCCGATCTGATCTCCAGCCAGCACTACGGGACGATTGCCAAGGTCGCACATGAAAACGGGCTCATGGTTTATGGCGAGGCGCAGGAAAGCGGCAGGCCGCAACTCGGCGACGACATGGCGATGCGCCGCCATGCCGATATTCCGATGGCCGCCTTGTGGACTTATCCGCGCGCGCGCGGGCCGCAGCTGTCCTATCTGGTCGACATGCGCGGGGCAGCATCGGTCGCGCATATATATGGCAAGCCAGTTGTCGCCGCCGAATCGATGACTTCGCTGCTTTCCCCCTGGGCCTTTGGTCCCCGCGACCTCAAGCGGGTCATCGATCTCGAGTTTGCGACGGGCATCAACCGACCGGTCATCCACACCTCGGTCCACGTTCCGAGCGATGACAAGCAGCCGGGCCTGTCGCTGTCCATCTTCGGCCAGCACTTCAACCGTCACGAGTCATGGGCTGAACTGGCAAAGCCATGGATCGATTACGTCGCCCGCAATTCGCTGATGTTGCAGCAGGGCCGCAATGTAGCCGACATCGCCTACTACTATGGCGAAGAGGCACCGCTGACCGGGCTTTACAGTGAGAAGCGGGTACCCGATGCGCCCAAGGTCCATGGCTATGATTTCATCAATGCCGATGCGCTGATGAGCGCTCTGACGAACGATGGAGCTGATCTCGCCACGCCGGGCGGTGCGCGCTACCGTGCGCTCTATCTCGGCGGTTCGTCGCGGATGATGACGCTGGCGACGCTCAGGAAGCTGGCCTCGCTGGTCGAGGCTGGAGCAACAGTTATCGGGAAGAAGCCGGTTGGTGACCCAGGCCTCGTCGGCGATGAGGCCGAATACGCTGCGTTGACAGCAAAACTCTGGCCCGGCGAGGCGATAGCCCGTGTCGGCAAGGGCCGCGTGATTGCCTCCAAGGATGCCGAGCAAGCACTGGCCGAGATTGGCGTTTCGCCGGATTTCCGCTTCACTGGCGGCTCGGACGGTAGCGAGATTTTGTTCAATCATCGGCAAATCCCCGATGGCGACAGCTATTTTGTGTCGAACCGCGCCGAACGCAGCGAGACTGTCGAGGCGCGCTTCAGAGTGATCGGCAAGGCTCCCGAACTTTGGCACGCCGAGACCGGGCTGTCCGAGCCAGTAAGTTATCGCATTGAAAAGGGCGAAACTGTCGTTCCCCTGACGCTCAGGCCGGACGGATCAGTCCATGTCGTATTTCGCAAGGCGGCCCCGGTAGATGCGCTGGTGATCACCAAACCCGAAACGGTCCAGCTGGCACGGCTCGACGGACCGTGGGCCGTTGCCTTCGAGGCCGGCCGCGGGGCACCGCCGTCAGCCACTCTTGCGACGCTTGCGCCGCTGGACGAAAGTGCGATCCCCGGCATCCGCTATTTCTCCGGCATAGCTACCTACAGCCAAGAATTCCGCGCGCCAAAAGGCTGGCACCCGGGCCAGCCGCTGTGGCTCGATCTTGGCGAGGCTCGTGAAATTGCGGAAGTATCCATAAACGGCAGGCTCGCAGGGGCAGCCTGGCAGGCTCCATACCGCGTCGATATTGGTGCCGTGACCAAGGCCGGCCGTAACCGTCTGCAAATCAGGGTGGCCAACCTCTGGGTCAACCGCATGATTGGCGACGCCCAGCCCGGAGCCACCAAAATCACCTGGACGGCAACGCCCACCTATACGGCAAATGCCCCGCTCAAGCGCTCGGGACTGATCGGCCCAGTCACTCTCTCAAAATAGCTTTCGTCAGCCCGCGCGTTATTTGCTCCTAACCATTTTGAAAGCACCTCCGGCCGCAAGCTGGAGGTGCTGCTCAGGCGGAATGTAGGCCGGAACACCTTCGATCTCGTAGGCTGCCGAAAGGCCGGTAAATTCGCCAGTGACCGGGTCTTTCAGGCCATCGGCAGCGCGCCTCGTGGCATTGTACATAGCCGGGCTGTTGAACCCGATGGTGTTTTCGTAGTCCGATGCCTGGAAGAAGGCCATGGTCAGAAATTCACGCCAGTCACGATACCCACCCAGCTGCCCGCGCAAGGCACCTTCGGCGGTAAATTCCAGCCGCATCCTCGCCTGTGCCAGCGACCAGGTAGAGGCAGGGCCTTCGTGCATCGTCACTTTGGCAACAGGATCGGTCATTATCACCCCATCGACCATCCGGCCGCGAAAGCGCACAAAGTCCTGCGAGAATTCAGGATTGTCGTTCACTCGGAAGGTGAAGTCGGGCAGCACAACCTTAGAGGATCCATCCCGCCGCATCGGATCAGCACTATAGAGGATCGTGACGGTAACATCATCGTCATTGCGCTCGTTATCGATGCCGCTCACTTCGATCAGGATCGACAGACCGCCTGCACGGCGCAGTTCATTACCGATCATCGGCAGAAAGCCATTGCGGCGCCAGCCGGAGATGCATCCCTGGATCGTGAACAGCTGGTTATCGATTCCCTTTCGGCCATCCGGCGAGGTGAAATTCCGGTGCGCCCGCGTGTGCGCGGGTGGCGAGCCTGAGCCATTGTCGCCATCAAGATCGAAACCGCGCACCACATCGGCCACCGGCACCACATGGCCCGGATCGGGGACCAGGCCAGGGAGCAAGATCACATTCATCTCATCGGGTCCGCGATAGGGCATGACCACGGTATTGGCGCCGCCACCCTTTGCCAATGCGGCCCGCTGCTGAGCCGCTCGTTCGGGAGCCATCAACGCGAAATATTCGTCCTGCGTCGGCTTGCGGTTCAGAACCGGGCACTGGTCGGGATTGGCGTCGGCCACCGGCGCGAACCATGAAACCACAAAGGCCTTGCTGGTGCCGCTGCGCGCTCCGCCAGGTAGCCGAGCGGGGGCGGTGGTGAGCGGGATCGGCCTAGGCTGCGGCTTATAGTTAAGCCACTCGATAGCATCAAAATGCACCCCAAATGCCTGCTCGGGCGCGTCGGCTATGACCGGACAGGTCAGGCTGACACCCTTCAAGGCATATTCGTAGAATTCCGGCACGGTGGACGGGCGCGGGCCATGTTCCTGCGGGTGACGCGCCATTTCGGACGATTCCGCATAGTTCAGTTCAGGCAGTTTCGCGCCGCTGCGGCAAATTTCCATCAGCCGGGCAAGGCCCGGGCTGCGCTTGTCGATTGCAAGCATGAGCGCCGATGGGCCATTGGCCGGAGTGCGCGGTCCGGTGAACTTGAGCCCGCTTTCCTTGCCGGAAATGCCGCGGATTTCGCGCCTTGGTGGGCGCGCTGTCCAATAATTTCCCTCGGCCCTGACCCAGCCCTGATACTTCGCCGGTGCCGCGCCGCCTTCAACGCCCGGAACCTTGAGATAACTTGGGCCCATGTAGTCCGCCCAGGCAGGACTGGCGCAAGCAAGGCCTGCGACTGCCAGAAAGCGGGCAAGACGCCGCCCATTTTGCGCTTTGCTGTGCATCAGGGCTTCCTCGCAATTGGTTGGCTGTCGATCAGTTCGATCCTGTAGCCGTCAGGATCGGTCACCATCATCATCCGGATGCTGCCGTGAACCGTGCGAATCTCACCCGCAGCAAACCCCGCAGCCCGCAGCCGCGCTGTGACCGCAAGCAGATCGGGCAGGCGCAGGGCGATCCTGTCGAACCCATGGACATGCTGGATCGGCTTGATTGGACCTTGCTTGTCGGTGATCAGCATGATGCCAGCGTCGGCCGGGTTGGCACCGAACCCGACCACCATATCCGGGCGGTCCGGCGGACCGAAGCGCATGCGCAGCCGCATGCCCAATCCCTCGGTATAGAACTTCAGCGACCGCGCCGGGTCGGAAACGTACAGCGCGGGTCCGACCATGCCATCGAGTGACGCCGCCGCCGATGGTGCCGCCGGTTGTGCCGCCGGTGCTGCCGGCTCGGCCACTGCCATGGCCGGTGCGAGTGCCAGCGCCGCGAGCGCCAGAGAGCCTGCTAGCCGCCTCACGCCATTACCTCGCTGATTGGCTTGGATGACCTCATCGCACCGTCGCCCCAGCTGGTGACCGGCATACCAAGCACCTGCTGGATCGTCAGGCCCACGCGCGATGACGGATCGCCGTTCCCCGAAATGTGCTGACCCGATTTCCATCTGCTGCCCGCAGAACCTGCGACCATGATTGGCAGGTTGTCGACCGAATGGATCTTGGCGAAATTGCTTTCAGAGGTTGCAAGAATAAGACTGTTGTCGAGCAAGGTGCCCGCGCCTTCCTTCACCCCGTCCATCATCTTGAGCATGCTGGCGAAGGTTTCCATCGAGCGTTCGATAAAGAAAGTTGCCTTGGGCTGATAGCCGAGCTTTTCGTCGACCGGTTCCTCGTGGGTCAGCTCGTGAAAGGCAACCGGATCGCCCGCCTTGCGCAGATTCGAGCCCGCGATTGACAGCGCCATGTTGACCACCCGGGTCTGGTTGCAGGCCAGCGCCATGACCGCGAGTTGCCCGAGCAAGTCGTGCGTTCGCATCGCCACATCCCAAGTCGGGCCGAGCTCGGCTTTGCCGGGTTCGCGTGCGACGACGCAAGCCTCTGCCGGAGCAGGCTTTTCGAGCAGCTGGCCAAGCTGTTGTTCAACCTGACGCACCGAAGTGAAATACTGATCCACCCGCTGTTTGTCGGCACTGCCAAGCGAGCGCAACAGTTCGTCGCGATCATCCTTGACCGAGCTCAGTACGCTTTGGCGCAGCATAACGGAGGGATCCGGCTTGAATTCGGCCTTGTTGGGATCCTGGAAATCCGTGCCAAACAGGCGCCGATATAGCTGGACCGGATCGACTTCGCTGGGGTTGACGGTCGAGCCCGCGCGCATCGAATAGCTGACTCCAGACTGGCCGGTACAGGCAAGTTCGAGCGAACGGAAGCGGGTGCCGCCACCAATATGGTCTGACACCAGGCAGTCGATGGTCGGCAATTCGCTGGTCCCGCCGCTCACTCCGCCCTTTAGCGGTGCCGCGCCGGTCATTGTTGCCATGACGCCCGACCAGTGAACAAGGTTGGGCCTGCCATCGAGATTGCAGTTGAAGTTGGAGAATATGCTGACCTTGTCCCTGTATGGGGTGATCGGCACCAGTTCAGGCTTGATGTCATAGCCCTTGCCGAGCTGGCTGGGGAACCAGCGTGCGGTGTTCACTCCGCAGCCCCAAAACCAGGTACCAAAGCGGGTGGGTATAGGCGCCCCGCTGGCCAAGGCTTCGCCATTGCCGTCAAGGAACAAATCAAGAAATGGCAGGCCGACGACCACCGCCGAGCCGCGCATCATTCCGCGCAGCAGGTTGCGCCTGGTCCAGTGGCTCATCGAATCCTCCTCTTGTAATCGTAGCTTAGGGCAGCAGTAACCGGGCCGGGAGGCGCTGCTGAGGCCAGCGCCGGACTAGTAGCAACCCGGCGCATCAGTGCCGAAAAGCGGAAGCGGTCCGATGCAAATTGGCCGATTGCGTAATCCAGCCAATCCGCATCGCCGCCAGCGGCTGGCCGGCCAACGCCATATTCGTAAGCACGCTGGACCAGGCAGGCGGGAACATCGGGGCTTTCGCGCAGCCGTTGCGAGAGGCCGGTGAGGCCGGTGTACGGCTTGCCTTCAAAGGTTCCAGTTGCATCAATCTCCGCTTCGTTTTCATGGGTTCGGAAATTGCCAACCGCATCGTAGTTTTCCAAGGAAAGCCCGATAGGATCGGTCAACGCGTGGCAGCCTGCACAGGCCGGGTTTTCCTGATGGGCCGTAAGGCGTTGACGAGCGGTCTTGTAGAGTGGGTTGGTGACGTCCTGGACCAGTGCAAAATTAACATTTGGCGGCGGTTGCGGAACCGGCTGGCAGAGTAGCAGTTCACGGACGGTCTTGCCGCGGATAGTCGGCGAGCTGCGACCCTCATGCGTGGGATCGAGCATCAGGAAGCCCGCAAGGCTGAGGATGCCGCCGCGCGGCTGGTCCGCCGGGAAGGTGTAGGGCGCCCAGCCATCAACCCCCGCCGCGCTCACCGGCACTTTATAAAGCGCGCCAAGCCCGCGGTTGACAAAGGTTTTGCGGGTTGAAAAGAGATCACGATAGTCTCCGCGATTGGTCACCAGCAAGTCGATGATAGTGCGCAGCGTTTGTTCCTGCGCGTCACGGGCAAGCTCGGAATTGAACTTGGGGTAGATCGCCTGATCCTTGGCTAGGCCGCGAAACTGCTCGTAGCCCAACATGTCGAAGAAGAACGAGCGCACGCCCTGCTCGTAGCGCGATGAGGCAAGCATGCGATCAACCTGACGCTCGAGTTTTGTCGGAACCCGCAGGTCGCCGCGCGCGGCGGCATCGAGCAATGCCTCGTCGGGAGGACTGTCCCACAGCAGGAAGCTGATCCGGCTGGCCAGCGCGTAATCTTCCAGCCGGTATCCGCCAGGCGCAAGCTGATCGGCCACGCTGCGCTCAACGCGGAAGATGAAGTTGGGTGACATCAGCAACCGCGACAGCCCCGTTTCCAGCCCCTTGGCGAAACTGTTGTTCACACGCGCCGCTTCGCCTGCGATGGCGACCACGGCAGACAGTTCGGCATCCGCAAGGGGACGGCGATAGAGCAGGCGGCCGTAACGACCCAGAACTTGCCGTGCACAGGCGGCGTCGAATGGGTCTGTTGCCGCTGGCGCGCAGGGCACGTTTACATTGCCGCCCGCCATTGCCTGCGTCGCAATCTCCCGCGCCCGCAGTTCGTATTGCTCGATACCCGTGGCCGACACCGTGACCGTAGCGTCGCCTATTGCCAGCAGGCCTTGCTCACGCAGCGGCGGATCGAAGCGGCCGGGAACCTTTATCGCTGGCCCGAATATCTGTTCGACCGAGCGGATGTATTGCGCCTCATTGAGGCGTCGAAAGCCCGGCGGGGCTAGTGCAATCTCGGGCGGCCTGGCAGCGGCTGCGGTGACTTTTTCGGCCGGGGCAAGGGACGCAAGCCCGATCAGGATCGCCGCAACGCCTCCCATGGAGGCCGCCCGGCCGAATTTGCTGACCGCAATCACTGGGTATTTCCTTTGGCTGGAGTAAAGGCCGGCACGCCCTCGATGTCGAAAGCGGCCGAGATGCCATTGAATTCGCCGGTCAGCGGGTCGCCCAGGCCATCGGCCGCGCGCTTCAGCGCGTTGTAGAGCGCAGGCGCCTGCATCCCTATGGTGTTCTCGTAGTCGCTGGCGCGGAAGACCTGCCAGGTGAAGCGCCGCCGCCAGTCGAGATATCCGCCAATCAAGCCCTTGAGCCTGCCATCCGGTAGGAACTGCATGCGCATGCGGGGCTGCCAGATAGTTGTCTCTATCGCCGTCACTTCGTGGACATGCAGCAGCTTGGCAGGCTCGGTGGTCAGCACACCATTAGCGATGCGTCCGCGAAAGCGTGTGAAGTCTTGGGTGAAGGCTGGATCAACGGTGACCCGAAACGTGTAGTCACTAAGCACCGTCTTAGTCGGGCTGCGGCGCAGCGGATCGGTGCTGTAGAGAAACGTGACAAAGACCTCGTCGTCATTTTGAGGGTCGTCGATCCCGCTCACTTCGAGCAAGGCAGTCGGGCGACCAACTGCTCTGCCTTCGTTGAAGATCATCGGCAGGAAACCGCGCCGCTTAAGTCCTTCGACGCAGCCTTCAACTGTCAGGAGTTGATTGTCGATGCCCTCGCGGAGGTCGAGATCGAAACCTGGCGCAGCAGCAGAGTGCGGAGCCTGATTGCCCGGATCGGCCACGATTCCCGGCATCAGCGTCACATGCATGCGGTTGGGGCCCCGAAAGGCCATGAGCTCGGGACCGATGCCTACCCCCGTGCCGTGCTGCTCCTGCTCGTGCGCTACCTCATCCCGGGGTAACAACGAATAATAGTCCGCTTCGGAGGGCTTGGTGTTCAACCGGGGGCATTGGCTAGGCGATGCATCGACCGCTGCGGCAAACCAGTTGATGGCGAAAGTCCTGCGCGCGCCCGAAGTGTGGCCGGGCCAGGTGAGTGCAGGCGCGGCGGTGATTGGCCTTGGCGCGGGTTGCGGCCGATAGTTCAGCCAATCGATCGCGGCGAAGCGGAGGGCAAAGGCCTGTTCGGGTGCACCGGCGACCACCGGACAGGCGAGATGCACCTGCCGCAGCGTATATTGGTAGAAGGCAGGCACGTTATGGGGCGCAGGGCCATGCTCCTGAGGATGCCGTGCCAGATCGGAGGATTCGGCATAGGTCAGAGCCGGGATCGTCTCGCCGCTCCGGCACAGCGCCATCAGCCGCTCCGCCGCCGGGCTTCCCTTGTCAACCGAGATAGCGAGCATATTTGGACCCTGAGCCGGAGCCTGCGATCCGGTGAACAAGAGGTCGTTCTTGTTGTCGCGGATGCCTCTTATTTCCTGCAATTCGGGCCGCTGCGTCCAATAGTTGGACTCGGCGCGCACCCAGCCTGCGAATGCAGTGGGCTTGGCGTCGCCGGCCACGCCTTCGATCCGCAGGTAGCTGGGGCCAATATAGGCAAAGGCGGCCTGGGCGCCGGTAAGTGTCGTGGCCAGCGCCAGCGCAGCAGCAAGCACTACGCGCAAACTAAACCCGCCATCGAACCGACCGAAGGCCAAGTCGCGTCTCCCCTGCCAACTGCCCGCTTGCGCAATTCACCGCAATGCTGTGCAGTTGCTTAGCGTTTGATCTTGACCGCAGTCAAGCTCTGCGCGACATAATGGCGCATATTTATCCAGGGAGCCAGTTGCCAATGTCGGTTCGATTGAAAATTCAGCGCCGCAGCTGGCGACTGGCAGGAGTCAGCGTGCTGCTGAGCATCGTTTCGGTCACCTGCATTGCCGCCGCGACTCCCGAAGTCAGTCACGCTGAGCGCGAAGGACTGATCTTCGAGCGTCAGCAAACGATGGACCAACTTCAGCGCGACGGCGAGCTTCTGGGCAACATTGTCGCCGGGCTCGCGCCGCGCGAAAAGCTGGCGCAAGCAACCCGCGCCATCGCCAACGGCGCACGCGATGCACTTCGGGACTATCAGAACCGCGTGCCCGGTGGCCGCTCAAAGCCTGAAGTCTGGACGAACAACGCAGACTTCATGGCGCGCATGGAGGGATTTGCCCGAAATTCCGAGGCGATGGCGCAGGCCGGCGAGGCGGACAACATGGCGCTGGTGACCGAACGGATGATAGACGCCATGCCCTGCAAGCAATGCCACGATATCTATCGCGAGCCGAAGAAGCCCTGACTGACATTTGCATTGGCTCAGCCCCCTGCACTCAGCAGACGCAGCCAGGCGATCACTGCAACTCGTGCATTGTCGAACCGTTCGGTGTTGAACCTGCCGGCGAAGGCGAGACCGCGCGCGCCAGTCTGGATGATAGTTGCCAGCTCCTCGGCCGTCGCCTTCGCGGCAGCCAGTCCGTCCGGCATCACTGCTGCACGGATGATCGCCGACTCGCGATCATTAAGCTCCTTACCGAAGTCGGCAATCAACACGTGCATTTCTTTGCGGTGGTTGGCGAGCGCAAGGAATTCCATCTGCATGGCGGCATTGGCCGGATCGCAGCTGATCTCGAACATGCGGACGAGTGGCTCGTCCGACGCCGCGGCCTCGTCTAGCTGCTTGAGATGATACTGGGTCGCCTGGTGGAACAGCTCGGCAAACAGATCGCCCATCGTGCGGAAATAATAGTGCACCAGCTGCGCCTTGAGGCCGGCGCGCTTGGCGAGCTTGCGCGAGGTCACCTCGGCATAGCCTTCCTCTCGCATCAATTCCGCCGCCGCTTGCAGCAGCAATTTTCGCGTTCCGGAGGTTTCAGTTCCGATCCTGCGGGTCGATGCCATCAAACAGCGCTCCTTGCCGGGCGCGCTCGTAGACCAGCTTGACACGGTTGGCGACCCGGCCATCCAACACCAAGAGAGGATACCAATGTTCAGAAAAACTGTAGGCGCACTCACCATTGCCGCCTTTGCCAGTTGCGCCGCTGCTGCGGGCCAGCCCACAGCCAGTCCGCCAGCGAGCGCCGCAGTGCAAGCACCAGTTGGCCCGCTCGGACCCGCACGGGTCGCCCAACAGCTCAAAAGGATGCCAGCAAGGTCAAGTCATTTCACCGACCCTGACGGCAATATAGTGGAAGTGATGTAGATCGGCGGTCCGGCGCGAAAATAGCTGTTATGACTTCATATCAAGGGCGGGTTGAGCCGTGCAAGGCCGCCGCCCCGGTAGAGGAATTTCG
The DNA here is from genome assembly GCA_031428495.1 of Novosphingobium sp. GTDB lineage: Bacteria > Pseudomonadota > Alphaproteobacteria > Sphingomonadales > Sphingomonadaceae > Novosphingobium. The sequence continues at coordinate 461 of JANPPM010000124.1, read as the reverse complement.
GATAGGGCGGGATGACGGCACTCGCTTCGTCGAGCCGCTGTCGTTGCGTATCGCTTAACGACCAACCAGCCGCGCCCAGATTGTCGAGCAGCTACTGCTCGTTCCGGGCTCCGATTATGACCTAGGCTACGGTAGGTCTGTGTATCAGCCAATTTAGCACGACTTGCGGGATCGTTTTGCCAGTCTCTTCCGCCACGGCATCCAGCGCCTCGACAAAACGAGCTATCGGGACTCATATTCGGGGCTTCGATAAAACTCGTAAGCTCCCCTGCGATTTAGCTCAGGCCATTTTTCGACATCAGCCAGGGCTCGATGCTCACTTGGGCCCAGTCCCGACCTGAAGCTGTGAGCCCATTTCCAGCGTGTCGGTGACGCCCTAGGTGTTGATTTGCACTGAGAGTTGACCCGGGATTTTCATCGAGAAGTGACCCGGGTGGATGGTATGTCCCGCGATGCGGGCT
>JANPPM010000123.1:0-10621 GCA_031428495.1 Novosphingobium sp. | reverse complement strand
ACCAGCAGGTCGATAATGTCGAAGCCGCGCGAAGCGGACAGGGCGGGACGGGCCATTGATCTGCCGGATTGACTCAGAACGAATCTGTTCTATGTTCATCATTACATAAAATATTTCGATATTGCAAAAGATAATTGACCGCCGATTGTGGGTGGTCCGGAGACGGATAGTGACGCTAGCGATTGACCTCACCGGCAAGACGATACTTGTCACTGGCTGCCACAAGGGCGGGATCGGCGGCGCAACAGCGCGGCAGATTGCCAAGGCGGGCGGCGCGCTGGTGCTGCTCGACAAGGACGAAGAGACGGTTTCCGCCATTGCCGCTGAAGTTCGCGCGTTGGGTGCAGCCGCGCATACGCTTGTGGTGGACCTCTATTCGGCAGAGGCCTGCGAGCAGGTGATCCCTTCGGTCTTGCGTGATTTCGGACCCATCGATGGCATTGCCAATGTCGTCGGCGGCACCACCGCGCAGGAATGGGTGCCGCTGGAAGAGACGCCTACTGACGTTTTCTGGAAATCGATGCAGCTCAACTTCGCCTACACCTTCTTCCTGTGCCGCGATGCCGCCAAGGAGTGGATCCGCACCGGCAGCAAGGGCGCCATCGTCAATGTCGGATCAATCAGCGCCAAGGATGCAGCGCCGTGGCACGGACCTTATGGTGCGGCCAAATCCGGTGTGATCGCGCTGACGAGAACCATGGCCAACGAGTGGCAGGAATGCGGCATTCGTGCCAATTCCGTCTCCCCCGGCGCGGTGATGAGCCAGCGGGTAATCGACAAGGCGGCCAGTATGTCCGACGCGGCGAAAAGCAGCCGCAATCCGTCTGACAGCGTGACATTTTCGGAGCCTGAAGAGCTCGCCAACGCCATTACCTTCCTGCTCAGCGACCTTGCATCAGGCATCTCGGGTCAGAACCTGACGGTTGACCGCGCGCTTAGCACCAAATTCAGCGGCGGCACCCGGCGCAGCCGCAAAGAAATGCTGGAACTGAAACAAAACCAATAGGTCTGGAGACGATCATGGAACTGGGAATGCTTTACGAGTTCGAGGCCCCTAAACCCTGGGCCGGGGACCATCCGTGGGGGCAGCGCACTGCCGAACGCAAGGCTTACAAAGATTGCATCGAACAGATCGTGCTCGCCGACAAAAAGGGCTTTCACACCGCTTGGCTGGTCGAGCACCATTTCCGCGAGGGCCGCAGCCATATGCCGTGCAACGATGTTGTGCTGGGTGCGCTGAGCCAAATCACAAAGGACATCCGCCTCGGCTTCGGCGTGTCGCTGATGCCGCACGAATTCATCCACACCGCGCGGATTGCCGAGAAGGTGGCGACGGTGGACTTGCTCTCAGGCGGCCGCGCGGAATGGGGCATGGGGCGCTCTACGCCGATGGAGCAGATCGCCTTTGGTGTCGATGTGCCCAATTCGAAGAAGAAGATGCTCGCTGCTGCCCGGACTGTCACCGGCATGTGGGAACAGGAATACTACGAGGAGCATTCCGAATATCTCGAATTCCCGGCGCGGATGATCACGCCAAAGCCCTATCAGTATCCGCATCCGCCATGCTGGATGGCCGGGACATCGGAAGAAACCATCCGCATGGCCGGAGAGAACGGCCTGGGATTGTTGTGTTTCTCGATCATGCAGCCGCTTGAAAAGCTGGCCGAGCTTATCCGCGTGTACCGCGAGGCGCAGAAGACGGCGACGCCTGTCACCAGCATCCAGACCAACAAGGTAGGCGTCTATACCCTGGTTCACTGCACCGAGGATCGCCGCAAGTTCGAGACCAACCGGGTGTGGGAATCGGTCTGGTGGTGGTACGCCAGCGTCGCCGATTTCACCCTCAAGTGGGAACTGGCACACATGCCGCCCGAAGTGCAGGAGCAGGCATTCCCGCTGCTCAAAGCCCAGTCGGAAGGCGCCTTCGACATGAAGAAGTTTGACGAAGAGGACATGGTGATCATTGGCACGCCCGAGGAATGCCTGCGCAAATTCCTCAAATATGAAGACATCGGGGTCGATCAGGTGCTGTGCTACGTCAACTGGGGCTATCTGCCGCAGGAAGCCATGCTCGAATGCATCACCTTGCTGGGCGATTATGTGATCCCCGAGTTGAAAGCGATGGGCGCCAAGCGGATCGCGGGCAGTCTGGAAAGCTCGATCGCGATGCAGGTGGCGGCGGAGTGATTGTCCCGCCCGAACGCCCGGGGCGGTCCGCCGATCCCGAACTGGCCGCACGCCGGGCGCAGATGCAGGCGGCGGTCGATGCGGGAACGTGGAAGACCAAAGTTGCGCCGTTGGAGACGCCGCTCGCGGGCCGCCGAACGCTGCGATTTTCACCCGCCGCGAAACCGCGCGGCTATGTCCTTGCGCTGCACGGCGGCGGATTTCGGATCGGGCGGCCCGAGTTCGAAAGCCTGCTCGCAGAGGCCTTGGTCGAGCGTTGCGGAGTCGAGGTGGTGGTGCCGCAATACCGCCTCGCGCCCGAGCATCCCTTTCCCGCCGGGCTGAACGATGCTGTGGCTACCTTCGATGCGCTGCGTTCCGAAATCGGCACAGCACCGCTGATCGTGATGGGCGATTCGGCAGGCGCGGGCCTAGCCGCCAGCCTCGGGCTGCTGCGCAGTGGCGAAATCGCAGGGCTGGTGCTGCTTTCGCCGTGGCTCGATCTGCGGGTGTCTGCGGAAGCCTATACCGAGAACGCTGCGAGCGATCCGATGTTCTCGGCGGAGTCAGCCAGCGTGGCAGCAGAGCTTTATTTGCAGGGCTATGATCCTGCCCATCCGCTCGCCTCGCCCTTGCTCGCCGATATTACCGGCTTTCCAGCAAGCCTGATCAGCGTTGGGACAGGTGAAGTGCTACGCGATGATTCGCTGCTGTTTCATCAAAAGCTGCTGGCTGCGGGCGTGGAATGCAGATTGAGCGCGATTGTCGGCATGGATCATGTCGCCGTGGTGCGCGGAATGGATCTGCCCGGCTCAGCGGAGACGTTTGAGCAGGTGGCCCAATTCATCAATTCTGCGCTGGAGGTCTGATACCCATTGCGGCGCATCGCATTTCGGGTGATGCTGGACTCAAGTCTAGGGAAATGAGGAGAGTGTAATGGCCGGGTTCAAGGTGCAGCCGCTTGACGACAACCTGACGTTTGGTGCGCGCGTTTCAGGGGTTACTTCCAGCCTGCTGAAAGACACAGATGTCCGCGCGCAACTAAACCAGCTGTTTGAAGATCGCGGCGTCATCGTATTCGAAGGCGTCGAACCAAGCCCGGAAATGCAGGTCGAAATCAGCACCGTCTTTGGCCCACTGAAGGACCATCCGGTTGCCTCGGTTGAACGTGCGGATGCCGAAAAGCTGGTCGGGGTGATCGAAATCAAGGCGGGGCCGCAGGCCTGCATCGTCGAGATTAACGGCAAGCCGCTAGTTACCTGGCAGCCCTGGCATTTTGACCATGCCTATAACAATGAGCTCAACCGCGCCGGTTTGCTGCGTTCGCTAAAGATCGCGCAGGACGGCGGGGCGACAGGATTTGCCGACGGTATCCAGATCTACCGCGACATGAACCCGGCAATCCGCAAGAAAGCCGAGGGGCTGGAACTGCTCTACAACCTCGATCTGCGGTACGATGAACAGCGCTTCGGACTGCCCGCGAATTTTCGCGTGATCCGCAACCATGACAGTCCGCTGCACGAAATCACCAAAAACGATCCGCGCTCGATCCATCCCGCGCTGTGGACGCGCGATACCGGCGAAGGGGTGTTCCACATGACGCCCTATGGCAACCGCGGGATCGTTGGCAGTGAGAAGGACGAGGACTTCGAACTGCTCGCGGAAATCTGGGACGAGGCGATGCGGGTGATAAGGCCCTATTACCACGAATGGCAGATGACCGACATGGTGCTGTGGGACAATTGGCGTATCCTGCACGAGGCGACCGGCAGCAATCCTGAGGAAGAGCGCGTGGTCCACCGCACCACGATCAAGGGGGACTATGGGCTGGGGCGGTTCGAGGTGAAGGCCTGACTTTTGCCCCGATTGACGTGCTCACACTAGCTTGCTAACAAAGTGATCAGCAAGCTAGTGTGAGAGGAAGCCGCATGCCCATTTCGCTCCTGCCCGATAACCCCGCCGCCTGGACGTACCGCAGCTGGGATGATCTGATGTCGATCGAGCGCGAGGAGCGGGAGAAGTTGCAACTCGAAGCGGTGCGGATTTCCTTTCACCGGCTGCGCGACCGGATACCGGCGCTCAAGAAACTTGCTGACCGGCAGGGCGTCGATACCATCGACCGGATCGAGGACATATTGCCGGTCTGCTTCGATCACCGCGTGCTCAAGAATTATCCGATCCAGATCATCGAGAACCGGGATTTTCCCAAACTGACCCAGTGGCTCGGCAAGCTGACCGCGCATGACCTTTCGCAGGTCGATCTGACCGGGCTGACGACCATCGAGGAATGGCTGGGGCGGCTTGAGGCCTTCGGCATGCTGGTAACCTATTCCAGCGGCACCACAGGCAAGCTCTCGTTTGTGCCGCGCTCCTATGACGAATTCGGGCCGTGGAAATTCCACTATTACAATGTCACGCAGGCGGCGAGCGGCGTGAACTGCTGGGACAACCACCTGCCCACCTTCTTCCCCGGCTATCGCGGCGGTTATCAGACGATGCTCAAGATGATGACCCTGTTCAACCGCGAGATGGCGGGCGGGGATGCAAACTATTACACGCTTTACGACACGCATATCCCGGCGGATCTGATGGCGCTGTCAGGTCGGCTCCAATCGGCCGAGGACAAGGGCGAGATCGCCAGTCTGGGCCTTGACCCCGCGCTGCTCGAACAGCGGCAGGCGATGCTGGCGCAAGGGCGCAGCCGCGAGGCCGATCTCGAAGAGTGGTTCGGCAAGCTGATCCGCCAGTTCAAGGGTCAGCGGGTGAAGATCGGCGGCACTTTTTCCGATCTTTACCGCGTCGCCAAGGCCGGGCTGGACAAGGGCATGCTGTGCGAATTTGCGCCTGGTTCGGTGCTGATGGGCGGCGGTGGGATGAAGGGTTACAAGGACGCGCCCGACGACTGGGAGGACCAGATCACCACCTTCTTCGGCATCCCGCGCATGGGCAACCAGTATGGCTTTTCCGAATGCATCGGCAACGCGCCGCTGTGCGAGGCCGGCTATTTCCATCTGCCGCCTTATTCGGTGCCGCTGCTGATGGACCCGGACGGCAATTGCCTGCCGCGTGAAGGCGTGCAGAAGGGCCGCTTCGTGCTCGTCGATCCGATTCCGCAAAGTTACTGGGGCGGCTTCACCAGCGGCGATGAAGTGACGATCCACTGGGACGAGAATTGCGATTGCGGCTGGAAGAGCCCGCGCATAGCCAAGTCCATCCGCCGCTTTGCCGAGAATGAGGGCGGTGATGACAAGATCACCTGTGCAGGCAGCCAGCAGGCCTACAATGAATTCATGGAATTCGTCGCGGGGGATGCGTGATGGGAATTAGGCCACTGGAAGGGAAAGTCGCCCTCGTAACCGGCGCGGGACGCGGGATCGGACGGGAGATTGCGCTGCGGCTGGCGGCAGACGGGGCGGATATCATTGTCCATTACGCACACAGCAAGGCTGGCGCGGAGCAGACTGTCGCCGATGTCATTGCGCTGGACCGCCGGGCCGTCGCCTATCAGGCTGACATAGCCAACCGCGCCGAAGTGAAGGCAATGTTCGCCCGGATCGATATGGACCCCGGCAAGTTCGACATTGTGGTCAACAATTCGGGGGTCAGTGCGGGCGGGGCGCTCGCGGATCTGAAGGACGAGGACGTCGAGGCGATTATCGGCATTAACCTGCTCGGCCCGCTCTATGTAGCCAGCGAGGCGGCCTCGCGCCTATCCGACAATGGCCGGATCATCAATTTCAGCTCTTCGGTCGCCAAATATCCGCTTGCCGGGGCGGGGCTCTATTCGGCGGCCAAGAAGGCGGTCGAGAGTTTTACGGAAAGCTGGGCCCGCGAACTGGGCGTGCGCGGCATTACGGTCAACACCGTGATCCCCGGCGCAACAAGCCCCGGAATGATGGACGGCTCGCCCGAATACCGCAGCTTCTTTGAAAACGCCTCGCCGTTCAAGCGCATCGGCAGGGCTGACGAAATCGCCAATGTCGTCGCTTTTCTGGCATCACCGCAGGCAAGCTGGGTTACGGGCGGCTGCATTCTGGCTAATGGTGCGGCCAACACATAAAAAACTCGGGAGATTCGGAAATGTCGGTGAAAGTAGCCTTGGTAACCGGCGCTGCGGCCGGAATCGGCGCGGCCTGCGCGAAGCGGCTGGCCAAGGATGGCTGCGCGGTCGGCGTGCTCGACCTTGATGCAGAGCGCTGCGCCGAGACGGTCAAGGCGATCAAGGACGAAGGCGGCCTTGCGATTGCGCTGGGCGCCGATGTCTCCAACCGCGCGCAAGCCTTTGCTGCGGTAGAAAAACTGCGCGGCGAATTCGGGCCGGTGACGATCCTGGTCAACAATGCTGGGGTCACCGATTTTACCCCGTTCGAAGAGATCGATGACGACCGCTGGGACTTCGTCTATGCGGTAAACGTACGCGGGCCGATGATCATGGCGCAGGCGGTGATCGGCGATATGAAGGCGGCGCACTGGGGCCGCATCGTCAACATTTCGTCCTCCAGCGCCCAGACCGGCGCGATTGGCATGGTCACCTACTCTTCGTCCAAGGGCGCGGTGGTGACGATGACGCGTTCGATGGCGCAGGAATTTGGCCCGCACGGCATCACGGTCAACAACATTCCGCCCGGTTCGGTGATGGGCACGATCATGTCCGAGGCCAACCGCGACAAGTTCCAGATCCCCAGCGAAGTCCTGCTTGCCACCATTCCGGTGCGGCGGCTTGGCGAAGTGGCGGACATCGCCAATGCCTGCGGCTATCTGTGCTCGGACGGCGCGGGCTATGTCACCGGACAGACCATCGGGGTCAACGGCGGCCGGGTGGTAAGCTAAACCGCCGGATAGCGCAGCCGTCCCAGCAAACGCGCCATGCTGAAGCGCTCCATATCGGGGCGCAGCAGCTGTGCCTTGGCCTTCTCGAACCGCATCACGCCTGCGATGCGGCGGTCGAGGAAGGCGCGGGTCTCGGCCTTGCCCTCGCTCTCATCATTGGCAAAGACAGCCAGCGTCGCGGCGTAAATGCTGCCAAGCAACGTGCGCTTCGTATAGTGGTTGTAATCGGCCGCCGTATCGCCTGCGAGCCGCCACATGGCGTCGGCGCTGGCCCAGCCCAGCCGTAGTGCGGCGGCGGCATTTTGCGGCATGGCCATGATCGACATGGCGCGGCGCAGAGCTTCTTCGCGGCCAGCGATTACTTCGAGGCGAAAGGTCACCAAACGGCGGATGCGCTCACGGATCGGCATGGTGGCGAGCGCGTCGACGGTAAACTCAGCTTCCATTGCCGCGTCGACCGAGCCGATCCACGCCGCGATCATGGCCATGGCTCCGTCTGAAAAGGCCAGTGCTGCAATCCGGGGATCGACATGTGCGCTGGCTGCGGCGGCCTCTATTGCAGCCGCGCTCCATCCATCGAAAACAGCCGCTTCGGCGAGCGCGGGCGCAAGCTTCAGTCGCAATTCGGTTAGCGTGAAGTCAGAAACGTCCGCAGCACTCATAGTGCAGGCCCATAGGCGCGCTGCGGCGTCGCACGTTGCCCTTGCGGCTTGGCATTGGCTTGGATCTCGCCGACCAGCGAACTGCTGTTCCCAGCAAGCAGGGCATAATCGCGAGCGGAGCGGCCGGAGTTGTCCGTGCGGTCAGGATCGGCCCCGGCCTTGAGCAGCAACCGCATCAGCGCAATGTCGCGGCGATGGACGGCGGAAATCAGCGGGGTTTCGCCAGCCGAATTGGGCACATCGATGCGCGCCCGCTGCGCGATCAGCAGTTCGACGCCTTCGGGAAAACCCAGCGATACTGCCAGCTGCAACGGGGTGGTGCCGCGTCCGTTCGCAGTGTTGACGTTCGCCCCCTTGCCGATCAGGAAATTCATCCAGGTGAGATCGCGCCGCGCGGTGACGATCAACAGAGCTGTCTCGCCGCTGGTCGAATCGCGGGTGTTGACGATTTGCGAGCCCGGCTCGTCGAGTGCATCCTGTACCGCAGTGCCATCCTTCTTGCGTACCGCTTCGAGGAATTTGTAACTGCGTGAAAACTGCGCAGATGCGGGAGCAGGCACGATCAGGACCGCCGCCATCGCCAGCATTGCCGCCCGCGCGAGTATTCCTCTAACCCCTAAAGCCCTTGTCACCCGATCAAACTCCTGTTGCGCGCGGTCATCAAAGTCAGACCCCTTGCGCAGCCGAGTTTAGCAGAGCATGAACCGCACCGCCATGCGCCGTAACCACCGAATTTTTCTGAGCCTTGTTGCCGCCAGCGCGCTGGCGCTGACTGCTGCGGCATGCGGTTCGCCCGATGCCCCCGTAGAGCGCCCGCCGCTGGAAGGCGCGGCAATCGGCGGGCCGTTCACGCTGGCCGACAAGGACGGCAAGGAAGTGCGCTGGGAGCAGTTCGCCGGAAAATATCGTGCGGTCTATTTCGGCTATACCTTTTGCCCCGATGTCTGCCCGCTCGATGTTCAGGCATTGATGCAAGGCTACGCCCGTTTCGAGAAGGACCAGCCAGCGCTTGCGGCCAAGCTCCAGCCGATATTCATCACCATCGATCCGGCGCGCGATACCCGTGCGGCGGTGGGTGAATATGCTGCGGCCTTCTCGCCCAAACTGATCGGGCTTACCGGCACCCAGGCGCAAGTTGATCAGGCCGCAAAAGCGTTTGCGGTATATTATGCGCGCGGTAAGGAAACCGGCGGCGGCTATCTGATGGACCACAGCCGCATCGCCTATCTGATGGGTCCGGACGGCGCGCCCATTGCCATGCTGCCGGTCGACAAAGGCGGAGCAGCGGTGGCGGCGGAGCTGGCCAAATGGGTGAAATAGCCCTCGAACCGAAGTTCTGGGAAAAGCCGCTGGCATCGCTGGCGCGCGCCGAGTGGGAGGCGCTGTGCGATGGCTGCGGCCAATGCTGCCTGCACAAGCTGGAGGATGAAGACACCGGCGAGGTGCATTTCACCAATGTCGCCTGCCGCCTGCTCGACACCGGCACCGCGCAGTGCAAGGATTATCGCCACCGGTTGGCGCACGTCCCCGATTGTTTGCGGCTTACCCCCGGCAAGATCGCAGAATTCGTTTGGCTCCCCGCGACCTGCGCTTACCGGTTGCGCGCCGCAGGCGAACCTTTGCCGGATTGGCATTACCTGATCTCAGGAGACCGGGATGCGGTGCACCGGGCTGGAATGTCGGTACGAGGCAGGGTGATTTCGGAAGATATTGCCGGGCCAATTGAGCAACATATTCTGACTGGTGAGGCCAACTGGACCAGTTCAGGTGCTTGACTGGCTGAAACGAGATCCAGCCAAGCCGCCGTCCATAGAACTGGCGGGCCGCACTCTGCCGATTGTCATCCGCCGCCTCGCCCAATCGCGGCGGCTCACCTTGCGGCTTGCGCCCGATGGCAGTGAAGTGCGTGTTTCGATGCCGCGCTGGGGGCGCACGGCCGAGGCGCTGGAATTTGCCCGGACGCGCGCTGATTGGCTTGCGCGGCAGGTTGCGGCAATCCCGGAACAGTCTGAAATGGGTCCGCCGACCAGCCTCGACTATCTTGGCGTGCAGATGGCTATCGTACATGATTCAGCAGCGACGCGCCGAGTTCGGCGGGTGGATGACGCGATAATATGCGGCGGTCCTGCCGACGGCCTGCGCGCACGGCTCCGCCGCTGGCTGGAAGCTGAAGCGCGCAGCCTGCTGGCTGACGATCTTGCCTATTACTGCGCGCTGGCCGGACGCGAGGTGCCCAAACTCTCACTTTCCAACGCGCGGCGGCGCTGGGGGAGCTGCGCCGCATCAGGCGCGATCCGGATCAACTGGCGGCTGGTTATGGCGCCGGAGCACGTCCGCCGTTCGGTGGTGGCGCATGAGGTCGCGCATCTGGTGCACTTCGATCACAGCCCGGCGTTCCACGCGCTGTTGGCGCAGCTTTTCGAAGGCGAGATTGGCGAGGCCAACCGTTGGTTAAAACGCGACGGCCGCGGGCTCTACGCGACGTTTGGCTAGAGAGGCTGGCGTCACGGGGTGCAAACCCCTATCTACGCTCCATGGCCTATTTCAAACGCAGCGGCATGTGGCGCGATGTCAGCCCGACAGGCGCGATCGGCGATCTGATCACTGTGTTCCGTCAGGCGGGACCCAACCGCTGGCGCATCGCCGTGCTCGCCGCGCTGCCACCGCTCGGCATTTTCATAGTGTTTGCGAATGAGGAAGCGCGCGGCCTCCCGCCGCCGCCTAAAGTCACCTATATCACCAGCTGGCGCGCGGATCGCAGTGACGCCGAGATCAAGGCTACGAACCTCTCAAATCAGCGTTTTCAGGAACGGCTTGCTGCCGAACGAGCCAAGCGCGAAGAGACTGTGCGGGGTATGTACAAGACGATTGGCCGGATGTCCGGCATGGATGTCGACGCCATTGAAAAGCAGGCGGCAGCTGACCGTGCGGGCGCGCGAGAACGCATGATCGCCGAAGACCAG
>JANPPM010000122.1:0-5593 GCA_031428495.1 Novosphingobium sp. | reverse complement strand
GATCGTGCCCGGACTGGTGATCGGAGCGCTGCGGTTTGGCCATTTGCCTGCGATATTCGTGCCCTCCGGCCCGATGCCGTCGGGACTGGGCAACCGCGAGAAGCAGAAGGTCCGCCAGCTTTATGCCGAGGGCAAGGCAGGCCGCGAGGAATTGCTGGCGAGTGAGGCGGCGAGTTATCATTCGCCCGGCACCTGCACCTTCTATGGCACTGCCAACTCCAACCAGATGATGATGGAGCTGATGGGGCTGCACATTCCGGGCGCAGCCTTCGTGCCGCCGAACACGCCCTTGCGCTCTGCCTTGACCCGCGCGGCGGTGCACCGGCTGGCCATGATCGGCAAAGGCTCGGTCGATCCAAGGCCGATGGCGCGGGTGGTTGATGAAAAGGCCATCGTGAACGCTTGTGTCGGCCTGCTCGCAACCGGTGGATCGACCAATCACGCGATCCACTTGCCCGCGATGGCGCGCGCGGCAGGCATCTTGCTGGATTGGACCGATCTCGACGAATTGTCCGCCGCCGTGCCGATGATCGCGCGGGTCTATCCCAATGGCGAGGGTGATGTGAACCATTTCCATGCGGCGGGCGGCATGGCCTATGTTGTGGCGGAACTGCTTGGCTCGGGGCTGATCCACGGTGATGTGCTGACCGTGGCGACAGGCGGCATGGCGGCCTATGCGCAGGAGCCGTATCTTGCTGATGAACAGCTTGCTTGGCGCCCTGCACCGGCAGTGAGCGGCGATGAGGCGATGCTGCGTCCGGTTGCATCGCCTTTCCTCGCCGATGGCGGGATGCGGCTGGTTGAGGGCAACCTTGGCCGCGCGACGTTCAAGACCAGCGCAGTTGCGGCAGAGCGCTGGACAATCGAGGCCCCGTGCCGCGTGTTCCAGGATCAGGAAAGCGTTCTGGCCGCATTCAAGGCGGGCGAGCTGGACCGCGATGTCGTGGTGGTCGTGCGCTTTCAGGGCCCGCGTGCCAATGGCATGCCCGAACTGCACAAGCTCACCCCGCCGTTGGGTGTGCTTCAGGATCGCGGATTTCGCGTTGCGCTGGTCACTGACGGCCGCATGTCCGGCGCGAGCGGTAAAGTCCCCGCTGCGATCCATGTCACCCCCGAGGCGCTGAGCGGCGGCCCGTTGGCCCAGTTGCAAGACGGCGATGTGGTGCGGCTGTGCGCAAATGACGGCTTGCTGGAAACCACGGCCGACCTAGCGACCCGAATTGCCGCCGAAGCGCCTATTGAAAGTGCAGGCACAGGCCGCGAATTGTTCGCCATGATGCGCACCCATGCGCCGGGCGCAGAGCAGGGTGCATCGGCTATGCTGGCGGCGGCGGGGCTATAGGCTTTCTGCCCTTCTCACCATGTGGGGAGAGGTTAGCGAAGCTTGGCGCCGTGGCGGCTAGCGCAGCTGGGAGAGGGGTCAGCAACACCGAAAGCGCCCAAACCCCTCTCCGATTTCGGCTAGGCAGCAAGCTGCCAAGCTTTCGTATCCTCTCCCCGTCCGGGGAGAGGGAGAAAAGGCCGAGCGAATTGTGTTGCATCGCAGCAAGGATCGGTCCCAAAGTGACGGTATGATCAGAGCGGCACTGCATCACCTCACGCGGTATCGGTATAGTCGGCCAATTCAGCTTGGCCCGCAGGTTGTGCGGCTGCGCCCCGCGCCGCATGCCCGCACCGATGTACCCAACTATTCGCTCAAGATTTCTCCGGCGAATCACTTTTTGAACTGGCAACAGGATCCGCACGGCAACTGGCAGGCGCGGATCGTGTTTCCGGAACGCGTCGATCATTTTTCGATCGAGGTCGATCTGATCGCCGATCTGGCGGTGATCAATCCGTTCGATTTCTTCGTCGATCCCTATGCCGAACAGGCTGGATTCACCTACGACGCGAGCCTGCGCGAAGACCTAGCCGCCTATTTCGAGGTTGAAGCCAAGGGCGCGCAGTTTGATGCGCTGGTCGGCCAGTTCACCGGCTGGACCGGGCGCAGCATTGATTTTCTGGTGGCGCTGAACGCCGCGCTCGAAGCCCGCATCGGCTATGTCATCCGCATGGAACCGGGGGTGCAGGAGCCCGAGGACACCTTGCAACTGGGCACAGGTTCCTGCCGCGACAGCGCCTGGCTGATGGTCCAGATGCTGCGCCGTCTCGGATACGCAGCGCGGTTCGTCTCGGGCTATCTGATCCAGATGGTCCACGACGTCGAAGTGCTCGATGGTCCCAAGGGGCCTGAGGCGGATTTCACCGATCTGCATGCGTGGACAGAGGTTTACCTGCCCGGCGCGGGCTGGGTCGGGCTTGACCCCACCTCCGGGCTGTTCGCGGGCGAGGGTCATATCCCGCTCGCGGCGACCCCGCATTTCCGCTCAGCCGCGCCGATCAGCGGCGAGGCTGAGCCTGCCGAGGTCGATTTCCATTTCGAGATGAGCGTAGCGCGGATTGCCGAGGCGGTGCGCATCACCAAGCCGTTCACGCCTGCGCGCTGGCAGTCGCTGCTTGACCTTGGCACCCGCGTCGATGCTGATCTGGTGGCGCAGGATGTTCGCCTGACCACCGGCGGCGAGCCGACCTTTGTGTCTGAAAGTGATGTCGAGGCGGACGAATGGAACGGCTCTGCCGTCGGCCCCACCAAGGCGCTCTATGCCGACAAGCTGATCCGGCTTTTGCGGGACAAATTCGCGCCGGGCGCGCTGCTGCATCACGGGCAGGGCAAGTGGTATCCCGGCGAAAGCCTGCCACGCTGGGGCTATTCGCTTTACTGGCGCAGTGACGGCGTGCCGCTGTGGAATGAACCGGGACTGATTGCCGGTGAGTCTGGAGGAGCGGAGTTAGACGCGGGCTCAGCGCGGCAATTCCTTGAGGAAGCCGCCACGGCTTTCGGGTTGTCGGACGAATTCATCCACCCGGTCTATGAGGACGCGGTAAGCTGGATCGTCAAGGAGGCCGAACTTCCGGAGAACACCAGCCCCGCCGATCCCAAACTCGATGATCCCGAAGAGCGCAGCCGCATCATGCGCACCTTTGAGCGCGGGCTGTCGCAGCCGGTGGGCTTTGTCCTGCCGATCCAGCGCTGGAACAGCAAATCCAAGCAGACCCCGCGCTGGAAGAGCGAAAAGTGGAATGTGCGGCGCGGCGCTTTGTTTGCGGTGCCGGGCGATTCGGCGCTGGGATATCGGCTGCCGCTCGGTTCGCTGCCCTATGTGCCGCCTTCGGACTATCCCTATATCCACCCGCGCGACACCGCCGAGCCGCGCCAGCCGCTGGCGGATTACCGCGCCCAGGCACAGCAGCATGGCACCCAGGTTCGTGAGGCAGTGCTAGCGGACGGCGATAGCGGCCAGCGTTTTGAATCGGTAACGCCAGCCGATGGCGCGCGGCAGGAGCGGGTCGAGCAGCGGATCATCGAGGGCGCGGTGCGCACTGCCCTGACCATCGAGCCGCGCGGCAATCACCTGTCGGTGTTCATCCCCCCGGTCGAAGCGCTGGAGGACTTTCTCGAGCTGATCGCCGAGGTCGAGGCAGTGGCTGCGCGGTTGAACCTGCCGGTACGGATCGAAGGCTATCCGCCGCCGCCCGATGAGCGGCTCACGGTGCTGAAAGTCACGCCCGATCCCGGCGTGATCGAGGTCAATATCCAGCCTGCCAAAAGTTGGACCGAAGCCGTGGACATCACCGAGACGGTCTATGCCGCCGCGCGCGAAATCGGCCTGACGGCGGACAAATTCATGGTCGACGGGCGCTCCATCGGCACCGGCGGCGGCAACCATCTTGTGCTGGGCGGGCCGAGCCTGCTCGATTCGCCGTTTATCCGGCGGCCTGATCTGCTGAAAAGCTTCGTGCTGTATTGGCAGCGGCATCCGTCGCTGTCCTACCTGTTTTCGGGCATGTTCATCGGCCCGACCAGTCAGGCCCCGCGCATCGACGAAGCGCGGCATGACAGTATCTACGAGCTGGAAATTGCACTGGCACAGGTGCCGCCACCCAGCGAGGTCCAACCGCCGCCGTGGCTGGTCGACCGCCTGTTCCGCAACCTGCTGGTGGATGTGACGGGCAACACCCATCGCACCGAGATCTGCATCGACAAGCTGTTTTCGCCCGATGGCCCCACCGGGCGGCTGGGGCTGGTTGAATTTCGCGGGTTCGAGATGCCGCCAGACGCGCAGATGTCGCTGGCGCAGCAATTGCTGCTGCGCGCGATGACCGCCTGGTTCTGGCGCGAGCCGCAGCAAGGCGGGCTGGTGCGCTGGGGCACAGCGCTGCATGACCGGTTCCTGCTGCCGCATTTCGTCTGGGCGGATTTCCTGGAGATACTGGGGGATTTGCGCGGTGCGGGCTATGATTTCGATCCCGCCTGGTTCGAAGCGCAGCGCCAGTTCCGCTTTCCGGTGCATGGTGAGGTTTCGGCCGGCGGGGTCAGCCTTGAGATCAGCCACGCGCTGGAGCCGTGGAACGTGCTCGGCGAAACCGGCGCGATTGGCGGCACTGTGCGGTATGTCGATTCGTCCACAGAGCGCTTGCAGGTCATGGCCAAGGGACTGGTTGCGGGACGTCACGTTATCACCTGCAACGGGCGGCGCGTGCCAATGCAACCCACGGGCACATCGGGCGAAGGTGTGGGCGGGGTGCGCTACAAGGCATGGTTCCCGGCGAACTGCCTGCACCCGGTGATGCCCGCACATGCGCCGCTGACCTTCGATGTCTATGACAGCTGGAACGGGCGTTCGCTGGGCGGCTGCGTCTATCATGTGGCGCATCCTGGCGGTCGCTCCTATGATGACATTCCGGTGAATGGCTATGAAGCCGAATCGCGTCGCCGCGCGCGGTTTCAGCCTAATGGTCATACACCGGGCAGCGCGGAGGAACCGCGGCTGGAAATGGGGGGCGAATTTCCGATGACACTCGATCTGCGCCGTCCGCCGGTAACCGGCTGAGGCCCCTTATGGCCAGCGTGTTGCCGCAATCTGCCCCTCCATCGGCGCTCACCGGGTATCCTATGGATGCGCGCGGTGATATTTTCGCCGGTGCCGCGGCTGATGTGGCGGCGAAGTGGCACCGGGTCGCCGATGCCCTGTTGGCACTGGGTGACGGCCAGCTTGATCAGGCTGATGCCCGGCTGGCGCGCGAGCTTGAAGACCTGGGAACCACGTTCCGCCCGGCCGGTGACAAGGATGAGCGCGCCTGGCCCTTGGGGCCGATGCCGCTGCTGATTGGCACCGCCGAATGGGAAGCGCTGAGCCGGGGACTGGTCCAGCGCGCCTCGCTGCTCGAATCGGTGATTGCTGATATTTACGGCGAGCAGCAACTGGTCGCCGATGGCCATCTGCCCGCAGCCGTCATCACCGGCAGCCCCCATTTCGCGCGCAAGATGCAGGGCGTCGCGCCAGTGAAGGGGCGGTATCTGCATGTCTGCGCGGTTGATCTGGCGCGCGGCCCGGATGGCGAATGGCGGGTACTGGCAGACCGGCTGCGGCTGCCCACCGGGATCGGCTATGCGCTGGAAAACCGGCTGGCGATCTCGCGCACAACCGGCACCCTGCTGTCGGACATTAACGCGCGGCGGCTGGCGGAGTTTTTCCTGGCGCTGCGCAATGGC
>JANPPM010000121.1:0-1866 GCA_031428495.1 Novosphingobium sp. | reverse complement strand
GCGTTCCTTGTCCCGCTGCTTGCGATAAGCGGTTATTGGGGCATGCGCCTGCTGGTCTTCCGCGAGCGGGGGGCCGCATAATATGGCACGCGCCGAGACCATCGAAGAATTCAAGCCAGTTCCGGTTGAGCGCGGCAGCGGCTGGCTCTCGCCACTGCTGTTCTGGCTGCGCTGTTTGATCGACCTGCCGCTAGTCACCTGCATCCGTTTCGTTTCCGCGCACCGTCCCGCGCTCACCGGCAAGTTGCTCGATGTCGGCTGCGGCCAGATGCCGTTTCGCCATCTGTTGCCCGCCACCACCAGCTATACCGGGATCGATATTCCCGACGCGACAGCATTCGGCATGCGCCGGAATCCCGAGATCATTGAATTCAACGGGATGCACATCCCGTTTCCCGACAACCACTTCGACGCGATTCTATGCACTGAAGTGCTGGAACATGCAGCGGAGCCCGAAGTGCTGGTGGCCGAAATGCACCGCGTGCTGCGCCCCGGCGGCAAACTGGTACTAACCGTGCCTTTCTCGGCCCGCGTCCACCACATCCCTTACGACTTCCATCGCTTCACCAGTTACGGTCTGAAGCAATTGTTCGGCGCTTTCGGCAGAGTTGCGGTCGAGGAACGCGGCAACGACCTGGCGGTGATTGCCAACAAGGTCATCGTGGTGACGGTGCGCCAGTTCAGCCTTCTGCGCTGGCCGCTGCTGGCGCTCGGCATTCCCGCATCGCTGATTGCGCTCGCAATCGCTCACTTGTCGCTCTGGTTTGGCTGGGGATCGAAATTCGATCCGTTGGGCTATGGCCTGATCGCGCAAAAGGATTGATCAAGAATGGCAGAGCTGATCATCAAGGACGAAGGCGGCTACAATCAGGTGTTTGCGCCGATTGGATCGACCCCGCTGCGCCAGCAACGCCGTAATGACTGGACGCTGGCACAGATTGCCCGCGTCGGCGCCAAGCGCGTGCTCGAAATCGGTTCAGGCACCGGCGAAAGCGCCGCTTACCTTGCCGCGCGCACCCAGGCCGAAGTCATCGCGGTCGATATCAGCCCGGCCTTCATCGCCGCCAGCCGCGCAAAATATCGCGCGCCCAACCTGCGCTATGAATTGTTCGACCTGCTGGGCGATGAGCCGCTGGCTTTCGGCCAGTTCGATATGGTCTGCGGCAATGGCATCCTGCATCATCTGGTGCGCCGCCTGCCCGAGGTACTCACTTCGATGAAGAGGCTGACAAATCCGGGCGGCGGCATGGCTTTTATCGAGCCAAATTTCATGAATCCCTATTGCGCGTTTGCGTTCGGGACCAGCGTGGGGCGGCGCTTTGCCAGGCTGGAGCCTGACGAAATGGCCTTCAAGCGCGGTGAGCTTCTCACTGCACTGGGTGGCGCAGGCTGGCGCGATATCAGCGTCACTACCCGCGATTTCCTGCTTCCCGGCCTGCCCAAAGCACTGGTCACGCCAACACTGGCGGTCGAGCCGCTGCTGGAGGCGACACCGCTTACAAGCTGGCTCGCCCAGTCCCATTTCATGACTGCGAGCGCCTGAAGCATGAAACGCATCTCGATCATCTCGCCCGCCTATAACGAGGAGGACAATGTCGAGGCCTGCTATCAGGCCGTCGCCGACCTGTTCGCCAAGGGCGGCCCGCTCGAAAATTACGAGCGCGAACACATCTTTGCCGATAATGCCTCCGAGGATAGCACCGCCGAAATCCTGCGGCGGCTGGCGGCAAACGACCCTTGCGTCAAGGTGATCCTCAACGCCCGCAATTTCGGCCCCTTCCGCTCCAATTTCAACGCGCTGCGCTATGCCACTGGCGATGCCGTGGTGGTGTTCCTGCCCGCCGATTTGCAGGACCCGCCCGAGAT
>JANPPM010000120.1:0-3963 GCA_031428495.1 Novosphingobium sp. | reverse complement strand
CCTTCCATGAAGGCTTCCATGGCCAGCTTCCAGTTGGCGGGCAGCACGGTGCCGTACCACCACTCCATCTTGAGATCGGCCATGCCGTGTGCATCCAGCCGGTCTGCCAGTGGCCCAAACGTCTCGCGCACTGAGGGGGCGTCGTCATCGAGATTGATCCACGCGCAGCCGCCCCAGGTTTCGACCCGGCAAGGCACCAGATTGATGTCGCCCTCTTCAAGCTGGCGCTCGGAAAACAGGTGCTTGCCGTAAACCAAGGTGTTCTCGCCATCCATGTTCCAGCGCCAGCCGTGGAACGGGCAGACGAAGCCCGATTTTTCGCAATTGCCCGAGGCGACCTTGCCGCAATCATTGCCATAGCCGCCTGCTATCGGCACGCCGCGATGCCGGCAGGCGTTGTGGAATGCCTTCACGCCGCTCGCCGTCCGCACGATCAGGACGGATTTACCGACGTTTGAATATTCCACCCAGTCGCCAAGATCGGGGATCTGTTCGAGACGGCACGCCATCTGCCAGACGTGCGGCCAGACGCGATCGATTTCTGCCTGATAGAACTCTGCGTCGTAATATCGCGCAACAGGAATGCGCTCAGGATCGTCGATCGGGAAGGGCACTGTGCGCAACGCGCCATTGGCAGATTTGAGCATGGGAACGCCTCTCAGGAATGGCAGATTTATATTATGCCGCAAGTTTTGCAGTTGCGGAGGCGGCGCGCAATGCAAAGATCAGGGGGACACGCCAGTACGCATCCCCCTGCCAGGACAAATCGTCAGCGCGATGCGCGCGCGAGAAACATTTTTGGGCGAGTTGTGGCCGCAGTGTAGGTCGCAACCGTTATGGCGGCGGCTGCGATCAGAACCGCGTGACCAATCAGACTAGCGGCCATGAAAGTGTAGCTGCCAATGGCGAGGGAAAAAGAAATCGCCCACATCCAACCCAGCATCTGGAACACCATATGCCTGACGCCGAAGTCCGGAATATGGCGGAGAGGGCTTTTTTCATGATCGAAAATGAAATTCCATGCGTTGAAGACAACGTCTTTCATGTCGAATATCCTCTTTTCCAATTCTTCATGGTCGGGATATCAAAGCAATTTCCGGGAATCCATATGACCTTTAGGGAACGTGGCCGAATGAGCAGGTGGCACTAAATCGGTGACAGCGGCGGAGGCACCGATCGCATGATCCGCAAGCAAAGTGCCCGACAGCCACGCGGATTCGATGCGCGGGCCAAGCAGCCAGTCGCCGCAAACGCCAAGGGCAATGTCGTGGTTCCACAATGCGCCATCACCCGTGCCCGCCGAGAGCGCGAACCTCCAGCGATGTGACATGGCGGCAACTGGCTCGGGAATTGTGCAACCTGCAACCTGCGCCAAGGCCAGAAGCAGCAGCGGCGATACATCGTGCGGCGACTGTTCCAGATGCGCCCCTGACCAGTCTGCATTGGCCTGAACCACCCAAGCCTCCGGCCCGGATCGGCCGGGCTTGGCATTGTTGCGCACAGCCCAGGCGACCGGGCTTGCATCACGGATAACCGGCGGGATCTTGGCCAGCGGGGCATCGAAGACGAACAAGCTGGTCCAGCACGGCTGCGAGCGCGCCATCAGGGCAATCCGTGCCATGGCAAAATCGTGCAGCGATAGCAGGCCTGCTGCCTGTTCGGCCGGGATAGCCAGCATGACTGCATCGAATGGGCCGAGCGTGCCGCCCTCGCTGCTCAGCCACCATCGGTCCGCCTCACGCGCGATGCCCGTTATCTGCACGCCCCATTGGACCACTTGTAATGCTGCCATGTGGCCAATGATCGCGTTCATGCCCGGCACGCCGACCCATGCCTCTTCGCTGAGTTCGGGCCAGGGCATGATAACACCATCTGCGCTCCAGCCTTCGACGGTGCGACGGAAAGCCGGATCGCGCGCCGTGAAATATTGCGCGCCGTGATCGATTGCCACTTCGCCCAGCGGGCTTTGCATCTGCCGGGTGGACATGCGCCCGCCCGGGCCGCGCCCTTTATCGAACAGTTTGGCGCTATGCCCGGCGTCAATCAGCGCATCGGCGCAGGCGAGTCCCGCCATACCGGCGCCGATAATCGCAAAATGCATAGCTGGTCAGCTTTTGGTCATCAGCGACAAGACTTCTTTGCGACTGTTGGGGTTGTCCAGAAAGCAGCCGAGCATGCGGCTGGTTACCATGCCGACGCCATGAGTTTTGACCCCGCGTCCGGTCATGCAGCCGTGCTGCGCCTCAATCACCACTGCGACGCCCTGCGGCTTGAGCCGGTCCCAGATCGCCTGCGCGACCTCTGCGGTCAGCCGCTCCTGAATTTGCAACCGCTCGGCATAACCATGCAGCACCCGCGCGAGCTTTGAAATGCCCACCACCCGGTCGGTCGGCAGATAGGCAATCGAGGCGGTGCCGATAATCGGTGCCATGTGGTGTTCGCAGTGCGACTGAAACGGGATGTTCTTCAGCAGCACGATCTCGTCATAGCCGCCAACCTCCTCGAACGTGCGGGCCAGATGCTCGCCGGGGTCGCTGTCATAGCCCTGGCAATACTCGCGCCAGGCCCGCGCGACGCGCTTTGGCGTGTCGCTCAGGCCTTCGCGCTCGGGATCGTCACCCGACCAGCGGATCAGCGTACGGATCGCATCCTGCACGGCTTCCGGAACAAAGACCTTCCCTTCGGTGGGGTCGAAATCAAAACTGCCATCCATGTAATTCATTGTTTTGTCCTCCGCCCGCGTGTTCATCTTTGACTTAGCTCTGGCTCGCCAACATGCCGATCAGTGCGACCAGTACGATGGCGATCGCCTGAAACAATACGCGCTGCGCCATCATTCGGTTCTGTTTGAGCCCGAACGTTTCCTGCGATCCCGCGCCTTCGTTGCGTAGCCGGTCAGCATCGCTGGCAAAGGCCATCAATCCCCGCACCAGCGCAGTGGCCGCAGCCACAGCAAAGCCGCCGATCAGCAAGATGAGTACAAATGTCATCACAGTAATCCTGAAGTGGCTTCATGAGATCGGCCAAGCCGCGCTCGCGATCCAGAAAGCCTGCTTGTAATCGCAGCATGGATGCAGAAGCATAGATGACCAAAAGGACACTTCCCCCTCCCGCAGCCTTGGGATAAAGCCGTGATAAGATGACTTTGACCGCCATGATCGGGACCAGTCCCATCGCTGCCGTGATCAGCAACCCGCGCTTGCCGGACAATCCGATTGTCGAATGCAACGATGCGTTTGTGAAGCTCACCGGATACAGCCGCGAAGAGATCATCGGTCACAATTGCCGATTCATGGCGGGCGCGGATACCGAACCCTGGCTGACTGAAACCCTGCGCAGCGGCATCCGCCGCCGCCAGCCGGTGATGGTCGAAATCCTCAACTACAAGAAAGACGGCACCCCGTTCCGCAACGCGGTAATGGTCGCGCCGATTTTCGATGCGGCGGGGGAATTGGAATACTACCTCGGCTCGCAAGTCGAAATCGCCGAAGACGTCGCCCGCGCCAACGATGCCCGGCGCCAGGCCGCGCATGATCGCATTGCTGCACTAAGCCCCCGGCAGCGCGAGGTGCTGCTGCAACTGGCGGCGGGGAGGCTCAACAAACAGATCGCCTATGAGCTGGGGCTCAGCGAGCGCACGGTAAAGATGCACCGCGCGGCGGTGTTTACATCTTTGGGGGTGCGCACCGGGGCCGATGCGATCCGGTTGGCGATCGAGGCGGGGTATTGACGTCTAACTGAGCGAGGGCAGGCACAAAGCTGCCCCCGCTCGAGCAAATGCTAAAGCAAATTGCGTTTAATCTGACCCAAATCCGTTTATCCTGAAGAGGCCGTGAAGCCGCAGGCTGAAAGGCCGTCTCGAAGGATCTCGCGCGGTGGCTGGTGGTTCGAGACGGGCCTTCGCTGCGCTCTGTCCCTCCTCACCACAAACGGTGATTCAGATTAAACGCACGCTGCTCTAGC
>JANPPM010000119.1:0-14247 GCA_031428495.1 Novosphingobium sp. | reverse complement strand
GGGTCGGAAACGCGGCAATGCACCAGAACCGCTGGCATTTCCTCGCCCTGTTCATTTTCGAGCGAGAAGGCGGCGATGTCGCCGTGGTTGAAGCCGGGCAATTGCTCGACAGCCCATTCGATGTCCTGCGGCCAGTGGTTCTTGCCGTTGATGATGATCATGTCTTTGGCGCGGCCGACGATGAACAGATAGCCATCGACCATATAGCCCATGTCGCCGGTATCGAGCCAGCCGTCAGCAATGCAGGCAGCGGTCGATTCGGGATCGCGGTAATAGGAATGCATCAGGCTGGTGCCGGTGCACCACACCTTGCCGATGTGATGATCGGCGAGTTTGTCGCCCGCTTCGCCGCGCACTTCGACGGTCATGCCGCGCGCCGCCTTGCCGCAATTGACGATTGCGCGATACCGGGCAGGCCTGCTCAGATCACGAGGCGTTCCCGAAAGGCGCTCTTCCTCGACCAGCTCGACATGAATGCCTTCGCCCGGTGGCATCAGCGTGACGCATAGTGTCGCCTCGGCAAGACCGTAGCTCGGCATGAAGGAATTGGCCGAGAAACCAGCCTCGGCAAAGGCATTGACGAAATTCTGCATGACGTCAGGCCGGATCATGTCCGCGCCGTTGCCAGCGAGCCGCCAGCGCGACAGGTCAAACCGGTCCGTGACATGGCTCTGGCTGGATATGCGCCGCGCGCAGATGTCATAGCCGAAAGTCGGCGAAAAGCTGATCGTATTGCCCTTGTTGCGGCTGATCAGGTCCAGCCAGGCGAGTGGGCGGCGGGCGAAGTCTTCAGTCTTGAGATAGTCGCCGGAAATCTGGTTGGCGATCAGCGAGAGAAAACAGCCGACCAGCCCCATATCGTGATACCAAGGCAGCCAGCTGATGCAGCGATCGGTGCCAGCGATCTCCATTCCGTGGCTGTGGCAGGCGAGGTTGGCGAGCAGTGAGCGATGCGTCACCGCCACGCCATGCGGGAACCGGGTCGATCCGCTGGAATACTGCAGGAAACAGATGTCTTCGGACTGGAGCCGGGGCAAAGCGGCCTCGGGCGCGGGTTCCTGCGAAAATTGCTGCCAGCTCACGCCTTCGCAGCCTTGAAGCGCGGCGGCAGCGCCGGCCATTTCCGACAGTTCCTCGGGGAATAGCAGCAAGGTGGGCTCGGCGCTCTTCATCTGCACCGCGATCTGATCGATATAGCTGTCCTTGCCGCCAAAGCTGGTGGGCAGGGGCAAGGGCACGGGCCAGGCACCGGCATAGACCGCGCCGCAGAAAAGGGCGGCGAAATCCGCACCAGTCTCGGCGATCAGCGCAATCCGGTCACCTGGCTTTATTCCGCGTGCAATGAAGCGATAGGCCGCTTCCAGGGCATCCTCGCGCAGCTCACGGAAGGTATAGGGCCGAATCAGCGTTCCGCGCGGATCGTGGAAATTGAGCCCGCGAACGCCCGTCGCCGCATAGTCGAGCGCCTCGGCAAAGGTCGCAAAGTCGGCATATCGGCGCGGCAAGGCGTCTGTATTGGGCGTAGGCATCAAGCCTGTCCCGGTTGGCGGCGCTAGCACTGCTACGTCAGCCATATATGATAACCCGTTGTTATTATGTGTATCTTCTCGTGATCGAACAGCTTGCGGTGGTCAACTAGTACCCGCAAGCCAAGGCCTATCCCCCTTCCGATCACGCGTGGAACTCCCCATTTGAGTGTGACTGTGGCACGATTATGGCCAGATATGAGACAAGCCGGACACAATAAGGCCGCTTACGGCAATGGGCCGCGCCCGCCGCGCCCGCCAATCGGCGCTGCCCAGCTCGATAATCTGGCGCTTGCCTATGCCGCGCGGTTCGCGGTGAGCGCAGGCAAATTGGCGGAATACTTGCGCCGAAAATTGCGCGAACGCGGCTGGGAGGGTGATGCTGAGCCGCCGGTTGAGGCCATCGTCGCGCGCTTTGTTGAGGCGGGCTATGTCGATGATGCCGCCTATGCCCGCGCCAAGACAGGATCAATGCTACGGCGCGGACTGGGCATGCGGCGGGTGGCGCAGGCGCTGGGCGCAGCAGGCATCGGCGAGGAGGACCGCTGCGAGGCAAGGCCCGGCGCGGGCGAACAGCGCCGCGCCGCGCTGGCTTTGGCGCGCAAACGCCGGATCGGGCCATTTGGTCCTGCCGCGCCAGATCGCGCCACCCGCGAAAAGCAGATCGGCGCTCTGTTGCGCGCGGGCCACCCCCTCGACAGCGCCCGTGAATTGGTCAATGCGGCCAGCATCGAGGCTGCCGAAAATTGGGCAGAAGCGTCGGAGGATGATGGATGCGATTGACGGGTTTCCTCTGCGCAGGCTTGTTTGTGCTTGCCGCCTGTTCACCGCAATCGAGCAGCACCGCCGCACCTGCGGCAACGGCTGCGCTCGCCCCCCATCCCATCTCCGGCCTGCAGGTAATCCCCTTGACGGTGCGATCAGGCAACAAGGTGCACCAGTTCCGGGTCGAGATTGCGCGCAGCGGGCAGGAGCAGGCGCAAGGCCTGATGTTCCGCACCACAATGGGGGCGGATGAAGGCATGGTCTTTCCGATGGACCCCACGCGCGATGCCGCATTCTGGATGAAGAACACGGTGATCCCGCTCGACATTATTTTTATCGGCGCCGACCGGCGTATTCTCAACATTGCCGCCAACACGGTGCCCTATTCAGAGGCTCCAGTGCCTTCGGCAGGGCCAGTCTCTGCCGTGCTGGAGCTGGTCGGCGGCCGCGCGGCGCAACTGGGCATTGCGCCGGGCGACCGGGCGGAATGGTGAGGCAAATGCCCTTGCCCAAAGACCCGCACTTCCGCTAGGCCAATGCCCCATGGGAATTCTCGCAAAATTGTTCACCTGGTGGGACGGCGCAACCATCGGCACGCTGCTAAATAGCGGCATGACCGGTCAGTTGGTTGGCGAGGATGCCGCCGGAAACCGCTATTATCGCGCTCGCAAGCTGCGCGCCGCCGATCAGCCGGGTGGCGGCACCGAGCGGCGCTGGGTGATTTACAGCGGTGCCAACGATGCCAGCCGGGTGCCTGCCGAATGGCATGGCTGGTTGCACAACTCCTATGACGGTGTGCCTGAAAGCCATTTGCCGCCGCCGCGCATTTGGGAGGTTGATTTCACGCCCAATGCCACTGGCACAGCTGCGGCCTATCGCCCGCAAGGCGCACTTGAGCGGGGCGGCAAGCGGGCTTCGGCCACCGGTGATTATGAAGCATGGTCGCCGGATGCCTAGGAAATGATTCGGGCAACCGGCTTGGCTTTAGGGAGCGCGCTTGCGCTGGCTGGCTGTAATCAGCAGGGCGGCGACGAAGCCGGTGCCAAGGCCACCGAGGTCCCCCAGGAGATGAAGCAGGCGAGCAACGCCGCGCCTGCGGTCGAAACCAAATACGGCACTCCGGTCAAGGATCGGACCGCGACGATTGGTGTGTTAAACAAACGCAACAACCTTACGCAGGATGTGGTGCTCAAGACCGGCGAAGCGCGGCGGATCGGCAATCTGGTGATTCGGCTTGCTACATGCGAGCGCAGCCTGCCGTGGGAACAGCCGCCCGAGACCGGCGCCTTCGTGCAGGTCTATGCCGAAGAACGCGTCGATGCCAAGGCTGACCTGGCCTGGCGGACGGTGTTTTCAGGCTGGCTGTTCAAAAACTCGCCTTCACTTAATGTAGTCGAGCATCCGGTTTACGACGTCTGGGTCAAAGACTGCGCGATGAAATTTCCGGGTGAGGAGGAAGAAGCTGCTTCGGCCTCTGCCAGTAGTGCGGCAAAGCCATCGGGCAGCGCCAGCGCGTCCGCCAAACCGTCGCCCAGCCCAGCCCCGACCGCTTCGGCTGTTCTGCGACCTTCGCCGACCCCGGATATAGGGCGGCCAGAAGCGAACCCAAAGGGACGCTGAGCCGCCTTAAGCCGCCGAATATACCGCGCCTGGCTGATTTCTACTGCACCGAGCGATGCAAGATGCGGAGTGAGGAACTGGCAGTCGAGCAACTCAGCACCTGCGCAGCGTAAGGCCGCGACCAGCCAGGCCAAGGCCACCTTTGACGCATCGGGCACCCGGCTGAACATGCTTTCGCCGCAGAATACGCGGTCAAAGCCGACGCCGTAGAGCCCCCCTACCAGCTTGTCACCACTCCAGCATTCGATCGAATGGGCGTGGCCAAGCCGGTGAAGCTCCAGATAGCTCGCTTTGATCCGGTCGCTTATCCAGCTCTCACCGCCGCTCCCCTCTGTTTTGTCAAAGCGCGGCGCGGCGCAGGCATTGAGGACTTCGGCAAATGCCGCATTGCAGGTGACCCGAAAGTGCCCGCGCCGCAGCAC
The DNA here is from genome assembly GCA_031428495.1 of Novosphingobium sp. GTDB lineage: Bacteria > Pseudomonadota > Alphaproteobacteria > Sphingomonadales > Sphingomonadaceae > Novosphingobium. The sequence continues at coordinate 9,914 of JANPPM010000119.1, read as the reverse complement.
CCGCGCCAGCGAGTGCGAGCAGTGAAAGCCATCGAGCGGCAGAATTGCCCGGGCGTGCGGCTCAACCCAGAATACTTCGGGATCATCGCGGCTGTCGGCCATCGGAAAAATGCCGGTGCGATAGGCAAGCATCAGCAGGTCGGGGGCGATGATATCGGGGGCGAAAGGACTGTGCACAGCGTGAAGTCTAACACCAATGACAGGTTTGCGGGAGTGCAAGCCGACGACAGCCTTGCCATCCCCCGCGCCGGGCATTAGAGGCACGGGCGCTCGCAGGAGTGTAGCTCAGTTGGTAGAGCATCGGTCTCCAAAACCGAGGGCCGTGGGTTCGAGTCCCTCCACTCCTGCCATTTTTTCCAGCCTATGGGCTTGCCCTCAACTCCCGTCGGTGTTGACCGTGGTCACACCGGGGCGCTCGGCGCCCATGCCGGAGAAGCCGATGGAATAGCCTCCGTCGACGGGAATGGTGACGCCGGTCACATAGGCCGCCTCATCGCTGGCAAGATAGAGCGCGGCATAGGCGATATCGCGCGCCAGACCCCAGCGGCCCATCGGGATGCCTGCCAGCACCGGCGCGCCAGCAGGTGGCTCGGCGAAGGTCTTTGATGCCTCGACAAGGCCAGTCCACATGGTGCCCGGCGCAATCGAATTGCAGCGGATGTTTTTGTCCGAATAGTCCAGCGCAGCGATTCTGGCGAGGTGATGTACCCCAGCCTTGGCTGAGCCATAGACGCTGTGGTGCTTCCAGCCGATCACCGCCGAGGCCGATCCGGTGTTCACGATCGCCCCGCCGCCGGACTTGAGCATCGAGGTGATGCCGTATTTCATGCAGAGGAATGTGCCCCGGATGTTGGTGGCATGGACCTTGTCCCAGATCTCCAACGTCTGCTCGTGCAAGGGCGCCATCGGGCCGCCAAAACCGGCATTGTTGCACAGGATGTCAAGTCGACCGAACGTCTGCTCGGCCGCAGCGATCATGGCCTGCACGTCGGCTTCATTGCCGACATCGCAGTGCACGCCAACCGCGATGGGCTCGTTACCGGTGCCGCCGTGCGCGGTATTGACCGCAGCGGCGACTGCATCCTGATTGCCGCTGATATCCGCCAGCACCAGCCGCGCGCCCTCGGCGGAGAAAAGCTCGGCCATTGACCGGCCCATGCCCGAACCTGCGCCTGTGATGACGGCGATCTTGCCTTCAAGTCTTCCAGCCATTGTGTCTCTCCTAAGCGCTCGTATCGATCGTCGGGCGTACGCAGATTTCCGAAATGTTCACATTGCGCGGCAGCGACAGGATGAAAGCGATGACATCACCCATCTCCGCCGCCTTGACCACGCCGTCCTTGGAAACATGGGTGGCAATCGCCGCGCGCCAGTTCGGATCGCTGATGCCGGAGGCGACTTCGGTTTCGGTCGCGCCGGGCATCAGAATGGTAACCCGGATGCCAAATCCGCCCAACTCCTGCCGCATGGCATCGGTCATCGAATTGACCGCGTGCTTGCTCGCGGAATAGGCATTGGTCATCGGACCGCCCTTGCGCCCCGCCAGCGATGATATGGTGATGATGTCGCCTGCTCCTTGCGCCTTCATCAACGGCACGGCGGCGGCGCAGGTATAGACTGTCGCCATCAGATTGATGTCGATCACCCGGCGGTATTCGGCCAGATCCATGCCGTCGATGCCGCCTGCCTGCATGATCCCGGCGGAATTGACCAAAATGTCGATTCGGCCAAAATGCGCTACTGTGTCGGCGACGCTTTTGAGAGCCTCTGCCTCGACGGAAACGTCACAGGGCAGCGCCAGCGCGGTGCCGCCCATCGCCTCGATCTTTTCGACCAGCCCAGCCAGCCGGTCCGCGCGCCGGGCCGCGACGGCGACTGATGCACCAGCCGCAGCAAGCGCGAGGGCCGCAGCCTCACCGATCCCGGACGAAGCGCCGGTGACGAGCGCGATTTTGCCTGCAAGCGGTTTGGCCATGTCTCTCCCCTAATATTGCTTGCCGCATGGGTTGGCGCGATGCGCTGGCCGAGTCAATTGCTTGCTGAACACATGTTCAAATTTTGCCCTTCATGCCATCAATCGAGATTGACAACGACATGCACAATATCGCCTTCGATTGCACCGCGCGGGGTTGGGTAAGGGGTCACGATGACCCCTAGATCGCGTCCAAAATCAAGCGTTTCGCCGCCGCCTGCCGGCGCGAAGTAATTGAGCGGCACCGCGCCGCGGGCAAATTCTGTCCCATCCGCGCTGATGATTATCTCAGCCCCTTTGCCCGGACCTTGCGAAGCGAAGCGCAAAGTCAGTTTCGAGCTGCCGGTGGGCAGGGTGCGGTCAGCCCGTATTTGCGTGATTTCCTTCGGATCGGTTGATCGCGCCCAGGTGAAATTGGGCCGGCCATGGTCAAGCCACAGGCTCCAACCGCCGAACTGGCTGCCCATTGCCGCCACCACCCCCGAGGAAGCTGCCGTGTCGAGCCGCAAATCGGCCGTCAGGGTGAACGAACGAGCGATCAGGATCGGATCGTTGGTGGCCGGGATTGAGATATCCTTGCCCCAGAAATCGAAATGCTTGCGCGCGCCCGCCCGCGCGCCATAGCCGCCGCGGCCCGGACCAAAGATGTGGTTGAGGGGGAAGACATTGTTGCGTTCCGCCTCTTGCTTCCAGATTGCCTGCATCTCGGCCAGTTTCGCGGGATTACGCGCCGACAGATCCTGACCTTGGGCAAAATCCTTCGTCAGGTCGTAGAGTGACCATTCGATTTCGGGTCGTGCCCCGCCCTGCTGCGAGGCCATTTCCCATGGCAGCCGCCCGTTGTCAGCGCTGGCGAACCAGCCGTCATGGTAAAGCCCGACACTGCCGCTGATCTCGAAGTATTGGGTGCGTGGTTTGCGCGCATCGCAGCGCGCAAGACTGGGGAGTAGGCTCTGCCCGTCGAGTGGCTTCTGTGCTGCGCCAAGCACCATGCGCGGCGCGGGTACGCCAGCGGCCTCGAAAATCGTCGGCGCAAGGTCGATCAGATGGCTGAACTGTGCACAGATGCCGCCGGGCCGGGCGGTGTGCTCTCCCCACGACAGGATCATGCCTTGCCGCACCGCACCCAGCATAGAGGCGCGCTGCTTCATCCAGCGCAGCGGCGTGTTCATCGCCCAAGTCCAGCCTGCGGGATAGGACCCATAGGTCATGCGCCCGCCGAGCCGATCGGTGTTTGCCTGAAGCCATGCTTCGTCCTCATCATGCGCACCCATGCCGCGCAGTTCGTTGATCGTTCCTTTGGGGCCGGCCTCGGCGCTCGCGCCGTTATCGCCTTGAATGATTGCGATCAGCGTGTTTTCGAGTTGGCCCATGCGGGTGAGTTCATTGACCACACGCCCGAGTTGCTCGTCTTGATAGGCGAGCTGCGCGGCTGCCACTTCCATCGAGCGTGCGGCAAATGCTTTTTGCGCCGTAGTGAGGCTGGCCCATGCGGGGATTTCGGCTGGACGCGGTGTCAGCCGCGTGCCGCGCGGTACTACGCCACTGGCAAGCTGGCGGCGCAGGCTCGACTCGCGCAACGTGTCCCATCCAGCATCGAACTGGCCCTTGAAACGGGCGATCCATTCGGGCGGTGCCTGATGCGGGGCGTGGGTGGAGCCGGGCGCGAGATAGGCGAAGAACGGTTTGTCCTGCGCTCCCGCCTTCTGGTTGTGCACCCAGCGGATCAGATCGTCCACGAGGCGCTTGTCAGCCATCTCGCCCTTCCCCTCCTCGGGGTCGACGCGGGTCACACCGCGATACATCGCAGGCTCGAACTGGTCGGTATCGCCGTGGGGAAAGCCGAAATAGTATTCGAAGCCGAGACCCGTCGGCCAGTTATCGAAGGGTCCGGCAGGGCCGCGTTCCTCGCCGGGGTTGTTGTGATGCTTGCCAAACATCGCCGTGTTGTAGCCATTGAGCCGAAGCACCTGCGCGATTGTTGCAGTTTCGGGAAGAATGCGCCCGCCATAACCGGGAAAGTTTGTTGGTAGATCGGACAAATAGCCGACTCCGGCGTTATGGTGGTTCCGTCCGGTCAGCAAGGCCGCACGGCTCGGCGAACAGATCCCGGTGACATGAAAACGGTTGTAGCGCTGGCCAGAGGCGGCCAGCCGCTCCATGTTGGGGGTCGGCACGGGCCCGCCAAACGCGCTCGACATAGCGAAACCGACATCGTCGGCCATGAACAATAGCACATTGGGCGCACCGGTGGGTGCACGGACTGGTGCCTGCGAACCCGGCATTGCATCCAGCATGTTCTCCGCGATCCGTCCGTCGAACGTGACCGCCGGGATGGGCAGAACGGTTCGGTCGGCCTGAGCGAAAACACTGGTGCTGATGAGCAGCGCCGTGATGGCCACCCCGGCACGCGAGAGCCTTTTCATCGCATCGTCTCCATTTTTTTGCGGTGCGCTGCGCCGATTGCCGCTGCCGCCATGCCAATTGTATCTTCAAAGATCGCGTCCGCTTCGCCCGGAAGGTGGCGATATTCCTGATCGATAAGCTGAAGCGCGCGCTGGATCATGCTGACGACGATCCGCATCCGGCCGTGGACAGATGTTACGCTTGCAGTTGGCAGCAGTGCCACCATCTGCGCCACCAGCCGGTCGGTTTCGGGGAAGTCCGCGCGTAGCGAGCCGCGCGTCGCGATCATGCCGGCGCGCTCAATGCTGGCGAGGAAGCGCGCGAAACTGTGGCGGCCCTCCTGGTCGGTCTGTTCGTAAAGGGGCAGTGCGAAAATGCGTAACAGAGTCACAAGATCATTGGCCCAGCCTTCGCGGACCGCGATGTCCAGCAGTTCGCCCCGCCGCCGGTCAATTTCGGGAAGGCGGTGGCGATATATCGCCTCAATCAGAGCTTCCTTGCTGCCAAAATGATAGGCGACAACATTAGTGTTGAGCGAGCCAATCGCAGCCCCGATCTGGCGCGTGGAGACGCCTTCCACGCCTGATTCGGCGATAAGTGTCTCTGCCGCCTCGATCAGGGCAATTCGAGTGGCTTCCCGTCGCGGGTCGTTCCGCTTGCGCGCCTGCGCCGTCACTTCACCCCTACTCCCACCTTGCTTCAGGGTAAGAAATAAGGCGAACGCCTTATATTATGCAAGGCAATTTTTTGCTGATCAGGCAATCGCCAGCACGCTGCGATGGATAAACCGCACCAGATCCGCCTGCCCACGCGCGCCCGTCTTGGCGTAGATACGCTTGGAATAGGTGCGCGCCGATTCCACCGTCAGGCCCAGTTCTATGGCAGCTTCGGCAATCGACATGCCTCGGCTCAATGCCAGTGCTAGCCGGGCCTCGCTGGGGATCAGGTCGAACATTTGGCCCAGCTGGTCGCAGCGGTCCGACGATGACCAGTTGTCAGCATGGACATAGGCGACCAGCGCCGGGGCGGGGCGCGTGGTGCCTGGCCGAATCGTGGATGGAACCAGCAGCATGTCCAGCCACGGCTCGCGGCTCAGCACTATGGCACGCGGGCGCGATTGCGGGTCAAGCGCCAGCGCGCGGACTGCCTCGTTAATGTCGCGGTTTACCTCGGAATCGTGCGCTGCCAGCTTTCCGCCGCGTCCTCTGAAGAGCTGCCCCGATGGACCGAGCAGACTTTCGCCATGGGCGTCCGCATCAAGAATTCGGCCATCGGCACCCAGCGTCAGCCATCCAAAATTCATCCGGCGGATCGCCTCATTGGCGAGCGAGGCCGAATCGCGCTCACGCTCAAGCGCTACGTAACAACGCAGTGCGCTGCGCAAGGCAGGGCCAATCGCAGCGATGACTGCGTCTGCCGAGGCATCGAATTCGCCTTCGCGGCGCGCCACCGTCAACCATGCGCTGATACCGCTCGGCTCGACCACCCGCATCATCCGCAACACGTTCATTCCGCTCGCGGTGAGCAACTGGCTGCGATAGGCATCGTGCTCTGGATTGCCGAACTCCAGTAGCTCCGAAAGAGCATAAAGCCTGCCGTCAGCCATATCGAGATAGGGCATGGGATCGCTGATGTGCAGGGTGTCGTGGTAATGTTGCGAGACCAGCGGCGGCGAGGGCTGGCCTGAATAGAGGTGGACGACGCGGTTTTTCGCCGGGCCAAAGGGCAGTGGGCGCAGGACGATGCTGACATAGCCTGACCGGGTCCGGGCGCGCAGCTGATCCAGAAAGCTGCCCCACAGCGGCTCTTCGAAAATGCCATCGACGATTGGCTGGATCAGCGCCGCGGCATCGCTTGGTATGTGCATCGCTTATCCCCAAATGGGAATTACTTCCGAATCGCCTCTAACCGAGTAAGCTTGCATCAACAATGCGCGCCTTCACAGAATCGCGCCGGGAGAGAGCCAGCCATGAAAGTCCAGCCCGCAGCCTTTTTGCGCACCACCCTGCCGCTCGGCATCGACATGGCAGAGAAGTACGATTCGGGACGGTATCACTCGATCTGGCTGCCCGATCACATGGTCAGCTTCTGGCCTGATTCGATCTGGACGCCGGAATTCACAGATCTGGCGCTGTCATCGCCCAGTCCGCACCGCCATCTGGATGGCATGGCTGTTGCGGCGGCAACGGCAGTGCTGACCAAAAATGTCCCGCTCGCAACCTGCGTGGTCGATACGGTGCGTCGGCATCCCTCGCTGTTGGCACAATCCGCCCTAACGATCAGCCATCTGTCGAAGGGACGGTTCATCCTTGGGCTGGGCTCGGGGGAGCTGGAAAATACGGTTCCTTACGGCTTCGATTTCGACAAGCCGGTTGGAAGGCTCGAAGAGGCGATCAAGGTGATCAAGTTGCTGTGGCACAGCGACGGCAAGGTCGATTTCGAGGGCCAGTTTTACCGGCTGGAACATGCCCGGATGGATACCGAACTGTATAATGGCGAGGCTCCGCCGATCTGGCTCGGCTCGGTCGGCCCCCGGATGCTGGGGATCACCGGGCGCGAAGCCGATGGTTGGTGGCCGGCGGGCACCTATACCCCCGAAGACTATGCGACCAAGCTCAAGGTTATCATGGATGCCGGCGATGCGGCAGGCCGGGATATGAGCCATTTCGTGCCTGCGCTGACGCAGATCTGTCTGGTCGGCGATGAGGACGAAGTGGCCGAAATGCTCCAGCAGCCGATGGTCAAGTCGATCACCCTGATGCAGACGGCGGCGGACCTGCGCCAGTTTGGTTATGAGCACCCGATGGGCCCCGACTGGCGCGGGATTCAGGATTTCGACCCGGTGCGCCTGTCGCGCGAACGGATCATCCAGTTTTGCGAGGATCTCGACACGCAGGCCATCCGCGACATCTTCCCGGTCGGCTCGGTCAAGGACGTTGCGGCCAAGTTCAAGGGCTTTGCCGATGCGGGAATGCGGGTGTTCAAGGTCATGGACTACGGCGGCATGGCAGGCGCGAAATTCGCGGCAAAGTCTGCCGCCAAGGTGCTCGCGGTTGAGGACGAAATCTTGCGGCTCTGCGCATGAGAGAGGCCCTCGACACCGATGCGCTTTTGGCGCGCGCTACTGGTGAGACCGGCCTGTCAGACTGGGGCGATGATAGCTTCACGGACCGCTTCGCGCTGGCCGTCGCGCACATCAATTCGATCCTGATGGACAAGGCGGGCCGGGCTGCGGCGGCGGAAAACATTCACTGGCTGCTGACCGACCGGCTGAAATTCTTTGAGGACCGCAAGCGCTATCCGCTCGCCGACGAAGTGATCGACCACCCGATGTTTGCCACCGGCGAGCCGCGTTCGGGCACCACCTTGATGCATGCGCTGATGTCGGTCGATCCCGACGCGCGGGCGCTGCGTTTCTGGGAAGTGATGCACCCTTCGCCGCCGCCCGGCACGGTCAGCGGTACAGACCCACGCACCGCACTGGCCGACGATGAGTGGCGCGAAATCAACGCCAAGATGTGGAAGTGGCTGCACTGCCATCCCTACAACGATATGCTCGGCGACGGCCTGCCCGAAGATGAGCGGACATGGGCATTCGATTTCCGCGTCATGACCCCCACCGCATGGTGGCGGGTGCCGATGCAGAACCTGTCGATGGGCCTGCCGACTGACAGCGCGGCGCAGAACCGCCTGCACAAGATGATGCTCCAGTCGCTCCAGTATAACCGCCCCAAGAAGTATTGGGTACTCAAGGGTTTCCATGGCCACCGGCTCAAGGAATTCTTCGAGACCTATCCCGATGCCACGCTGGTCTGGCTGCACCGCGATCCGGTGCAGGTCGCGGCCAGCTCGACCGCGATGATGCGCGACATCATGGAAGGCATTGTCGGGCCGATAAACGTGGTGGCCGAGGCGAAAATGCATCTTGAGCGGGTACGGATGAGCATCGCCAACACCATGGCAAACCCCTTGGTGAACGATCCCCGCGTACATCATGTGCGCTACAAGGATTTCGTCGCCGATCCGGTCGGCACGATCCGGGTTTATTATGAATTCACCGGGCGCAAGCTAACCCCGCAGGCCGAAGCGGCGATGCGCGGCTATCTGTCCGACAACAAAGGCGACCGCCACGGCAAGTTCGAATACTCGACCAGCCTGCTGACAGACGCTGGCTTTGACATCGACGAATTGAACGAGGAATTCCGCCCGTTCCGCGAGCGCTTCGGAGTCGAGATCGAGATGCGCAAATGAGCGAAGTTCACCCCCGCGTTAATCTTCATCAGGTCGCTTTCATGGGTGAGAGCACCGCAACCTTCATCGAACACTGCCGCGCCATTGGCGTCCAAAACATGACTCTGGTCACGCCGAAGCTGATGCAGCCGGGCGGCCTTGAAGAAGCGCAGGCCGCATTGGCAGCGGAGGGCACACGGACGGCGGTGGTCAATCATCCGCTGGCCATGGGCTCCGACCTCGAACTGGACCGAGGTGAGGCCAGCGCCAGTTTGCTCGAAGCCATCGACATTGCGGCTTCATTGGGCGCGCCGCACATCTACCTCGTCAGCGGCGGCCGCGGCAATCTGAGCTGGGACGCGGCGGCTGAGAAATTCGCGCAAATTGTCGCGCCTTGCCTTGCGCCAGCGCGCGACAAGGGCGTGACCCTGCTGGTCGAGACCGCAGGCAGCCTGAATGTCGATATGCATATGGCCCACACGCTCGATGATACCATTCGCCTGGCTGAAATTGCCGGGATTGGCGTCTGCATTGAATTGCACGCCTGCTGGTTCGAAAGCGGCCTCAAGGAAAAATTCCGCCGCGCCATGCCGCTCACGGGGCTGGTTCAGGTGAGCGACTATGTCGCGGGCGACCGCACCACCCCGTGCCGTGCGGTGCCGGGCGACGGGATGATTCCGCTGGAGAGCCTGCTCGGCGATATTCTTGAGCTGGGTTATGCGGGTGTGTTCGACCTCGAACTGGTCGGACCGAGGATTGCCGAGGAAGGCCCGCACAAGGCCTCTATCCGCGCTGCAGAGCGGCTGTCGGAAATCCTCGAACGACTGGGAGCGTAAGCATGGCCTATGGCGATGGACCGGCGGATGAAATGCTGCGCAACGGCTGGGCAGACTTCTGCGACCGGTTGAAAGCGGCGGGCGATCTGGTGTTCAAACCGGCCAATCCCGCCGATCCGCTGATGCGGGCTGATGGCTATCACTTCCTGACGCAAAACCTTGGGCAAGCCTTTGACCTCGCGCTGGAAACGAAAGACCCTGCCTACCCGCAGATCCACTATTTCACCCACCCCAACATGAAACTGGGCGGCGACGTCTGTGATTTCACATACCGGCAGGCGTGGATTTCGGGCGGACACACCTATCGGATTACCGGTAAAAAGGGCACTGCCCGGTGGTTCAACCTGACCGTGCAGGGGCCGAAACCCGCAAAGGTACCGGGCACGGACTTTGTGCCGCTGCATGAACCCTTTGGCGATACGCCCGAATGCAATATCTTAGGGCATCAGATCGAGGCGGATGGCGATGGC
>JANPPM010000118.1:0-2212 GCA_031428495.1 Novosphingobium sp. | reverse complement strand
TCTGTTCAGGCTGGCCCGGGCCAATCTGCCGCTTTCGTTTGCCGAAGGGATCGAGTGGGGTTCGCGGCGGTTGGACATTGCGATTCTCGGCATGTTTGCAACGCCCACGGCAGTAGGCGTTTATTACGTAGCGCAACAGGTCGCGAGCCTGCCACAAAAGCTCAAGACCAGCTTCGAGCCGATCCTCGGTCCGGTGATCACCCGCAGCCTAAAGATACATGATTACAAGGCTATAGCGCATCAGGTCTGCCAGGTTGGCTTCTGGATTATCGCTGCGCAGACCGGGATTGCACTGGCGCTGGGCATCCCCGGTGAAGCGATCATGGGTTTGATTGGACCGGCCTTTGTCGGCGGCACTGCTGCTCTGGCATTTCTGCTCGCGGCAGAGGTCATCGCGGCGACCGCCGTGGTCAGCGAAGCGGCGCTGGTCTATGTCGCGCGCTTCCAGAACCTGATGATTTCAGTTGCGACGATCACTGTTCAGGCGGTCTTGACTGTCGGCGGCATCCTGCTGGTCAACACATACCAGTTGGGCGATCTTTACCGCGCCGCGGCGGCGGCTTTGGCCCTGATGCTGTCGCTCGGCATCGCCTCACTGGCCAAAAGCTGGCTTCTTTCGCGCAAGCTGGGTGAGCCGATCAACAACTGGCGTTGGGGGCTGGTCTGGGCCGCAGCCCCCGCAGTGGTGGTGGGCTGGCTGGCGACGCAGTACCTGCCGGAATGGGCCGAACTGGCGCTGGGTATTCCTGCGATTCTGGGCGTCTATTGCTTGACGATCTGGAACAAGGGGTTCGGGCCGGAGGATCGGGTGCTGTTCCGCAAGCAGGCGACAGCGACGTAGGGTGCTTAGCCGGGTTTTGCCGCGCTGGTCAGACTGACAAAAACATCCTCAAGGTCCGCCTCGCGTGTGGTCACATCGACGATGCCAAAGCCCTGGGCCTGAATTTGCGCCATGACCTCACCGGCATTGGTCCGGTCCTTGTCGTAACTCACCTCCAGCACCCGCTCTCCGCTCTTCTCGCATTTGAGGAAGGCCGGGTGCGAGGGGAACTCGGCAATATCGCGGTCTAGGGTCAGCACGACGATCTTCTCACGCGCCATTTCGACCAGATCGCGGGTCGGCTTATTCGCGATCACCTGACCGTGATTGATGATGGCAATGCGGTCGCACAATTGCTCGGCTTCTTCGAGGTAATGCGTGGTCAGGACCACGGTGACACCCTCGGCGTTCATTTCTTCGACCAGTTCCCACAATTGGCGGCGCAGTTCGACATCGACGCCCGCCGTCGGCTCATCAAGTACCAGCACCGGCGGGGCATGGACCAGCGCCTTGGCGATCAGCAGCCGTCGCTTCATGCCGCCCGAAAGCGTGCGAGAATAGGCATTGGCTTTGTCTTCAAGGTGCACCGCACGCAGCAGTTCCATTGACCTTCGCAGCGGCTTCGCGACCCCCCACAGTCCGGCAGTGTTCTCCAGCACCTCAAACGGGGTGAAAAACGGATCGAAGAAAATCTCCTGCGGCACGATGCCGATCGAGCGCTTGGCGTTGCGCATCTGGGTATCGATATCGAAGCCCCAGATCTGGGCATGACCGGAGCTTTTCATCACCATGCCCGCAAGGATATTGATCAGTGTCGATTTGCCCGCGCCGTTCGGCCCCAGCAGCCCGAAGATACCGCCCTGAGGCACGTCGAAGGTCACGCCGTCCAGCGCCAGCTTGCCTTCGCCGACCTTGCCGGCAGGTGCATAGCGCTTGACGAGATTGTTGATCGAAATTGCGGGGGGGAGACTCATGCTCGGTGCAATGCGGCATCGCCGCGCCGGGGTAAAGACCCGCTGTTCAAGCTGGCTGTACCCAGACTGATTGCGAATTCAACGCAAACGCCCCGAACGCTGCGAGGAATGACACATCGGCGGCATCGCGGCCAATGCCGATCTTGGCCATCGCGCCTTCGCTCGCCATACCGGTCGCATCGACCAGATGCCACTCGCCGCCAATAAATACTTCGGCAACCGCATGGAAATCCTGCGGCTTGACGCCCAGTGCATAGACGCTGGCGATCCGCGCCGGGATCCCCGCCGCGCGGACGAAACTGATCAGCAGATGCGCATAGTCGCGGCAGATGCCCTGACGGTGGACGAAGGTGTCGATGGCGGTGGTCTGCGCATTGCTCGCGCCGGGCACATATTGAAGGTGGCTTTTGATCCAGTC
>JANPPM010000117.1:0-9945 GCA_031428495.1 Novosphingobium sp. | reverse complement strand
GCGGAACGCATCGAGCTTGCCATCGGCGATGATCGCTTCGGCGCGAAGCAGCGCTCTGGCGATGGTATCGATCCCGCCGATGTGGCCGTGGAACAGGTCTGCCGCATCAATGCTTTGCCGCCGCACCTTGGCGTCAAAATTGAACCCGCCGGTGGTAAAGCCTCCCGCGTGGATGATTTCCAGCATCGCCAGCGTCAGTTCCTCGACCGAATTGGGAAACTGATCGGTGTCCCAACCATTCTGCGGATCGCCGCGATTGGCGTCGATCGAGCCAAACACGCCCAGCGTGCGCGCCATGGCGATTTCGTGTTCGAACGTGTGGCCCGAAAGTGTCGCGTGGTTGGCCTCGATATTGACCTGCACTTCGCCCTCCAGCCCGAAGCGCTTGAGGAAGGCATAGACCGTCTGCGTGTCGAAATCGTACTGGTGCTTGGTCGGCTCGTGCGGCTTGGGTTCGATCAGGATCGCACCCTTGAAGCCGATGCGGTGTTTGTGATCGACCACCAGTGAGAGGAACCGCCCAAAGTTATTCTGCTCGATGCCGATCTCGGTGTTGAGCAGGGTGTCATAGCCCTCGCGCCCGCCCCACAGTACATAGTTCGCGCCGCCCAGCCTGTGCGTGGCCTCCAGGCAATCGCGCACCTGCATTGCCGCCCAGGCATAGACTTCGGGATCAGGGTTGGTTGCCGCGCCCGCCATATAGCGCGGGTGGCTGAACAGGTTTGCCGTACCCCACAGCAGCTTGCGGCCGGTTTGCGCTTGCAGTGCCTCAAGGTGATCCACTGCTTCGGCAAAGCTGCTGCGGAAGGCGGACGCGCCGTCGGCGTCGGCCATGACATCGACATCGTGGAAGCAGTAGAATGGCACGTCGAGCTTTTCGACAAAGGCCAGCCCGGCCTCGCGCTTGGCCGCGGCGCGCACCGCATCGTTGGGTCCGGCATGCCACGGACGGCTGAACGTGCCCGCGCCAAATACATCGCTGCCCGGCCAGCAAAAGGAGTGCCAGAAGCACACCGCGAAGCGCAAGTGGTATTCCATGCGCTTGCCCATGACCATGCGGTCCTTGTCGTACCAGCGATAGGCGAGGTCGCTCGTGCTATCGGGGCCTTCAAAGCGCACGGTGTCAAACGAGGCGAAGTATTCGGCAGACATGGGAGGTTCCTCTCAGAGCATTTTAAGCGCGGGATAAGCCGCGCGGAATCGGGCAAGTTTGGGGGCGAGGCGTACTGCCAGCGCCCTATCGGGTTCGATGACATGGGTAATTGGTGGGCGGAGGCAGGCCTCGGCAGGGCTGAGGCCGCTCACCGCGATCTGCGCCAGCCTGGCTGCGCCCAGTGCCGGACCGACATCGCCGCCCTCAAGATAGAGCAGCCGTACATCCAGTGCGGCAGCGATTATCCTGCCCCAATAGAGCGAGCGCGCGCCGCCGCCGATAACCGACAGTTCGTCGATGCGGGTTCCGGCATCGCGCAGGGCTCCAATGCCGTCCGCCAGTGCGAACGCCACGCCTTCGAGCACGGCTGCGGCAAGTTTGCCGGGATCGGTTTCATTGTCGAGACCGAGGAAGGCCCCGCGCGCGTGCGGATCGTTGTGTGGCGTGCGCTCGCCCGACAGGTAAGGCAGGAACAGTTCCGGCCCCAGTCCAGCACCGGCAGCCTCGGCCCGCGCGAACAATTCGGCAGGGCTTGCCGCGCCGGTCAGCCGCGCCGCCCAGTCGATGCAGCTTGCCGCAGACAGGTGTACTGCCATCTGGTGCCACAAGCCGGGCAGACAGTGGCAGAAGGCGTGGACCGCGCGGGCCGGATTGGGGCGGAAATCTGACGTCGCGGCGAAGATTACCCCTGACGTGCCCAGTGAGAGCAGCGCATCGCCGTCCTTCACCACGCCGACGCCAGCTGCACCCGCTGCATTGTCACCGCCGCCGCCCACGACAGGCACGCGTTCCATCCCCCACTCTGTGGCGATATCGGCGCGAAGCGTGCCCGTGATCTCGCTGCCTTTATGAAGTGAGGGCATGTGCCCCACACCCAGCCCGCAGGCGGCGAGCAATTCCTCGCTCCACTGGCGCTTGCCGACATCGAGCCACAGGGTGCCTGCACTGTCCGAGAGGTCGGAGGCGGCATCGCCGGTCATCTGAAGGCGGACAAAGTCCTTGGGAAGTAGTACCCGTGCTACCTTGGCAAATGTCTCCGGTTCATGCTTGCGCAGCCAGAGTAGTTTGGGCGCGGTGAAGCCCGGCATGGCGAGGTTGCCGGTCACTGCATGAAGCGTGGGCACCGCCGCCTCCAGCTCTGCGCATTCGGTAAAACTTCGCCCGTCGTTCCAAAGGATCGCGGGGCGGAGCGGCTGGTCCGCCGCATCGAGCAGGGTTGCGCCGTGCATCTGCCCCGCCAGCCCGATCCCCCGCACTGCACGGCGCTTTGTGGGATCGAGTGCTGCTACGGCTGCACAGGTCGCCACCCACCAGTCTAAGGGAACTTGTTCAGACCAGAGATCATGGGGACGTGAGACCGCAAGTGGCGCAATAGCCTGTGCGGCAACCGTGCCATTTTCGGCAAGGATAACGGCCTTGACGCCCGATGTGCCAATATCGATGCCCAGAAACATGCCGCTGCCCAACTTTATGTATGCTTGCGTCGTACAGATAGCGCTACCAGTCGTTGCGATGCAAGCACGAAGGCGCATTGGTGAGTGCTCGCCCTGACGATGAATGTTATTGGCTGCATGCGGCCAAACTTGCTTTCGGACTGCAGGTTTTCTGATTAAATCAGCTTGAATGAGGATCCCCAATTCGCGCCGTCGGCTCAAAGTATATTTCGACGGCGGATGCCGCCCCAATCCTGGGCGCATCGAGGCTGCTGTCGTGGTGCGCGGCGTTTCGTACCTGTATGATGATTTGGGCCAAGGCACCAACAGTGACGCTGAGTGGCTGGCACTGATCAGTGCGCTGAAAATGACGCAATCACTGGGCCTTACCGGCACCGTTTTTATCGGAGATTCAGCCGAGGTGGTCCAGCAAGCGAACAGCGCTCTCAGCTCTGGCCACGCACCTCATGCCCATGCCATCTCCTTCCTGACGCTTGCAGCCGACTCTCCGCAAATGCGGGTACGCTGGATCAAGCGCCAACAGAATTTGGCGGGAATTGTCCTGGCCGCCCGTCACCCCCGATAGGCCTGTTAAATCGCATCCCGGGCTTGCAAGGCCCCTCCGCCAGCGGCTAGCAGCCGGAATGCGCATTGCTCTGTTCGAACCCGAAATCGCTGGTAATGTCGGCGCCGTTTTGCGCCTGGGTGCCTGTATGGGGGCGGCTGTGGACCTTATCGAGCCGATGGGCTTTGCGTGGGATGATCGAAGAGTACGCCGGACCGCGATGGACTATATCGATCATGTCACCATTGCACGTCATGCTGGCTTCGACGCCTTCAAGACTACAATCGGATCGCGCAGGCTGGTGCTGTTCACCACAAAGAGCAGTCAATCAGCCTATGATTTCGCCTTCATGGCCGATGATGTCCTGCTCTTCGGCAAGGAAAGTGCCGGTGTGCCCACTGCAATAGCAGAGGCCTGCGATGCACGAGTGCGTGTTCCTATGCTGCCGCAGGTACGCTCGATGAATCTTGCGACATCAGCGGCGCTCGCGCTTGGCGAAGCACTGCGCCAGACGGCAACTTTGCCGCGTTAATCCTCAGCGAAATTCAACAGACTAGCTGACTATCTTGGCCTTGTGCTCGGCCAGCAGCTTGTCCAGTTCTTCGATCCGGTTGCGTTCCGGTGTGCCTTTGGGGAGACCTTTCAGTCGGCAGGCGGCCCACAAGGCCTTCCGCTCGGATTCCAGTGCTTTCAAATACAAATCCGCCATATTCTATTTCCTGATTCCCGGCTTCCGGGGGCGGCTTCGCCGCTCTGCCAGACTTCCGGTGTTGGTGGTGTCTTCTTCCGTCAGCTTGCGCCACCGCTGGAGGCGGGCGGGCGCAAGCACTCCATTCGAAATCGCGGACTGGATGGCGCATTCAGGCTCGGTCTCATGGGTGCAATTCGTGAACCGGCATTCGAGTGTCAGCAGCGCGATGTCATCAAACACCTCGGCAAGACCGGTCGCCGCATCCGAAAGCTGGAACTCCCGCATGCCGGGCGTATCCATCAACCATCCGCCATGATCGAGCCGGTGCATTTCGCGCACGGTGGTCGTGTGACGCCCTTTGCCATCGATTTCGCGAACCGCCTGCGTGGCGATACTGTCCGACCCTCGCAGCGTGTTGACCAGGGTCGACTTGCCGACCCCGGACGATCCCAGCAGGGCGACTGTCTCACCTATGGCACAGCGGCCCGCAAGCCGTGCGACACTCTGAGGATCGCGCGCATTGACCAATTCGACCTGTAGGCCGGGTTGCAAGCCGCGCGCTGCCTCGAGAAACTTTTCGGGCGTATTGGTTAAATCGATCTTGGTGAGGACCACGACCGGCTTCACGTCCACCTCCCGCGCAAGCACAAGGTAACGCTCCAGCCGGGCGACATTGAAATCCTGATTGCAGGACGTCACGATGAACAGCGTATCGACGTTGGCGGCGATGAGCTGAAGCCTGCGGTCATCACCGGGCGCGCGCCGCTTGAACAGGCTCGCCCGGTTCAGGATGCGCACCGGTTCAAGGCTGTCGCGGTCTATTAGCAACCAATCACCGACAGTTGGGCGATCTTCCTCACCGCGAGAGTTGGATAGGTGGGATGAAATCTGGCTTTCAAGACTAGCACCTGCGACCGCAATCTCACCGCGATGGACGGCCATAACGCGGACCGGCTGGCACTGCCGCTCTTCCTCAGCAGAAACCTGCGTGCTGAAAAACGATGTCCAACCGAGGTCGGCGAGAGTGGAGTCGTGCTCATTCATAGGCTGTTAGCTGAAGGCCTTCATGTCTCAATCCCCAGACGATGGAACTCGACGAGCTTGGGCCATACAGACCAAGAGGCGGGTTGGATATGACGGCCTTTGTCCGCGCCGGTCCATTGCGCCCACATCGCTTCCCGCGCTAGTCCCGCCCGATGACAGAGACGACGATCATAGACTGGGTTCGGGGCGATATATTCGGCCTCGATTTGCCCGCGCACTCAGCAGCACTGCAATCCGGCGGACCAGAATTCCTGACGCGCGCCTTCCGGGCGAGCGGCGCGCTCGGGGAGGATAACAGCGTCACGCACATCGTCCGCCTCGACGAGTGGACGCTGGGTGGGACCGGCGTCAAAGCGCTGCTTTGTGTCGATTATGAACACGATGTGCCGGGCCTGTCGCGCGATCTGTTCGTGAAGTTCTCGCGCAATTTTCAGGACAAGGTGCGCGATAGCGGGCGCTATCACATGCCCTCGGAAGTGCGGCTCGCAAATTTGTCGCGCGATCCCGGTTTTCCGGTCGCCGTGCCGAAATGCTTCTATGCGGACATCCAGCAAGATACGCTCACCGGGATCATCATCACTGATTGCATCGCATACGGACAGGGCGTTATCGAGCCGCATCATCCAAAATGTATGGACCAGATCCTGCCCGATCCGCTCGCGCATTACAGCGCGCTGATCTCGAACCTCGCGCAGCTGTCAGGCACGCACAAATCGGGCCGCCTCGGCCTTGCTGTGGAGCGTGATTTCCCGCTCGATCTGGATATGCTGATGGCGCGGCGGCCGCGCTTTGAAGCATCGCTGCTCGCCAAAAGGATCAACCGTCTGGCGGAATTCATCCTGCAATATCCGCATCTGGTGCCGCAGCACATCGCTGATCGCACCTTCCTCGAAAGCTTCTGCACTGACGCACTGTTGGCAGCCGAACAGCAGGACGGCATCTGGAGCTTCCTGCATTCGCAGCCTGACATGATCGCGCTCTGCCACATGAACGCGAACATCGACAATGCGTGGTTCTGGCGTGAGCCTGATGGCGCGCTCAAGTGCGGACTGATCGACTGGGGCAGCGTCGGGCAGATGTCCGTGGCGTCATCGATCTGGGGCTGCATCGGCGCGGCAGAGCCTGAAACGCATGACCGGCATCTTGATCACTTGCTTGGTCTCTTCGTCGATGAATATGCGTGCGCCGGGGGACCAATTCTCGATAAATGCGAGCTTGCGCAGCATCTGGAATTGCATGTGATGATGTCGGCCCTGTTCATGACGACCGCGCCGCCCGCCATCTTACGCGAAATACCCGATCCGGGGATTGCTGCCGACCGCTATGATCCGATCTTTACGGCGAATGAAACTGCGCGCGTCCAGTTGAAAATCACTGTCTCGCTTTTGAACATGTGGCAGCGCCGCGATTTTGGTCGGCTTCTAAAGGCAGGAACAGCTTAGATTGAAACGGGGTCCGATCTCAGCATGCTGCGCCAAGCGCTCGCATTCGAGTGAACTGCCCGTCCAATTTCAGTCAGGCGGAAGGATCGTCACTGATGGAAATGGCTTGCGCCGGGCACTGGCTGGCCGCCCGGCGCATCGTATCTTCGTCTTCCGGCTTGACCTCGCTGACCAGCACGATGGCGTAGCCGTCCTCGTGCAGTTCGAACACCTCGGGAGCGATCCCCAGGCAGATGCCGAAACCGGCGCAAATCTCCGAGTTGACTTGGACTTTCATGGTCAACCTGCCTCCACTGGATCAAATTCCAGACTGATGTGGGTCAATCCGCGCAAGATGAAGGTCGGCAGATAGTTGTAGCGCCGTGCGCCTGCGGGCCCATGGACCTTCTCGGAAACGCGGATGTCGCTGGTCCGGTCGAGCATACGGTTGAGGGCAACAACCGTCTCCGCCCGCGCGAGGGGTGCGCCGGGGCAGGCATGGCGGCCCGCGCCGAAGCCGACGTGCAACCGGGCGTTTTTCCGGTCCAGCTGGAACTCTGCTGGGTTTTCGAACCGGCGGGAATCCCGGTTGGCGGCGCCGTTGGCGATGAACAGGAAGGTGCCGGCCTCAAGGTCGATCCCGCCTACGGTCGTCGGCATCTTGGTCAAGCGGAAGTCGCCCTTGACCGGACCTTCGGTGCGCATGCATTCCTCGACGAAATTGGGGATCAGGCTGCGGTCCTCGCGCAGGCGCTGCTGGATGTCGGGGCGATCACCGATCAGCTGGAAGGCATAGCTGAGCAGCCGTACCGTGGTTTCCTGTCCTGCGGCGAACACGTTGGCGGCGATCCGCGCGACGTCCATTGGCTCGGGCACGGAGCCGTCGGGGAACCTGGCGTCGGCAAGGCCGGTCAGGACATCCGCCTGAGGATTGCGCCTGCGGTCTTCGATATAGGCCGAGAACTTTTCATAGAGGAACACCAGCGGTCCGTGGGTGACTTCGCCGTCGGTGCCGCCGACCACGGCGCCGCCGCTTTCCTGCTCAACCCGGATCAGATGCTTGCGGAACTCGATCCGATCCTCTGGCGGGACGCCGAGCAGCTCGGAGACGACGAGCACGGCGAAGGGCTGGGCGAAAGCGTCCATGAACTCGCACTCGCCCTGGGCAAGGAAGGTGTCGATCTGCTCATCGGCCAGCTCCCACATGAACTCCTCGTTTTCCTTGAGGCGCCGCGGGGTGATCAGCGACATCAGCAGGGATCGGTGGTCGGTGTGGGTCGGCGGATCCATGGTCGGGAGCTGGTCGTGAAACGGCGTCTTGTCGCGCCACTGTTCGATCAGCTCGGAAATGTTCTCGTTGCGATGCTCGTCCAGCGGAATGGGGCAGCCGGCAAACGGCCCAGTGGTGGACATGCAGGAGGAAAACCGTTCGGGATCGTTATAGATCTCGAGGGCTTCGGCGTAGCCTGTGACCATGACGATGCCGTTATGCGGCTCACGCGTTACCGGCGACTGTTCCCTCAAGTAGTCGAAATAGGGATAGGGATCGTTGACGAACCGATCGCTGCGGAAGAAGTCGTGGGCTTCGAAATCGTGCGCGCTATCACTCATATTGGCTCCTTGCCGGGCGTTGCCGATCTAGTCCCAGTGCCTGATCGGCTGAACGCCGGTCAGTTGTAGCCGCAAGGATAGCGGAACAAGTGGCGCCTTTGCAAAGCATCTGATTCAAAAAAATGCTCGCAAAGACACGAGGGCGGCTGGAGCTTTCACTTGCTCTCCGATCAGGTGAAAGCCCGCAATGGCGTGGCCGCTTTTACCAGAGGCAATTCACGATATGAATCCCGCGCATTGTCAGGCGCGCTAAAGTTGAAATCATGCGCTAGAGGCGGACGGCACAATCTAAGGCAGACGCATGGCCCGCAATAATTCGAAACGAGATCCCTATGGACACTTGCAGCGTGAGGACGAACCTCCAGCGGAAGCCGTAACTTGCTGGCTGTGTAGCCGACCGATTGGCCAGACCATTGTCTGGCACCACCCTGTGCCCAAGAGTCGGGGTGGGCGCGATGTCGTGCCCATGCATCCAATCTGCCAGCAGACGCTGATCGCCAATTTCACCAATTCTGAACTGCAGCGCCATGGCATGGATGTGGAGGGCCTGCTGGCCACGCCATCTGTTCGCAAATTTGTTGATTGGGTGGCGAACAAGGACCCTGATTTCAACGCGGCCATGTCCAAGAAGCAACGCTGATCAAGCATTGCTCTCAGACTTTAGTCGTCACCCAGACCTCTACTGGAGCGACGAACTTCCCTGGGGCTGGTTTGCCAATCTGGACCCGCTCTGCGGTCACGAGTTCTCCGGTTGCCAGATTGAACGAGGCCCATGGCTTGGGCATCCGCCCGAAAGTCATCTTCTGAATGGGTTGGCCGGTGGCTGTGTTCATGATGGTCGCGATTATGCTCATAGCGGTGGCAGTACGGGCACGAAATGCAATTCGTCCACGGCCCGGACCCGGCTTTTCCACGCTTTGGCCATATCGTTTGCGGGATCAAGGTCGCGCTGCCATAGGCCGCGCCCGCTCCAGTTGACTGAAAGCCGCAAACCCATGCCGATCAGCATGCCCTCCATGCACTCCGTTGGCATTGACTTCGGCACCACCAACTCGGTCATTGCGCGGACAGCGGGAGATGGGCAGGCCAGCCTCGTCGAGTTCGCTGGTCCCGAAAGCACTAGCGCCGTGTTTCGTTCCGCTCTGTGTTTCTGGCAGGATGACGCGGTTCGTGCCGCACTCGCTCATGAGGCCGGCCCCTGGGCCATCGCCGAGTTTCTGGATTTTCCGCAAGGCTCCCGTTTTTTGCAATCCTTCAAGTCGGTGGCCGCCAATCCTAATTTTGAGCATGCCAACCTGTTTGAAAAGCGGCTGCGCTTTGAGGAGCTGGGCCAAATCTTTCTGACGCACCTGCTGGCGCACGGCGGGGAGGCTTTGCGCGATTTGCCCGAGTGCATCGTGGTGGGCCGCCCGGTGCGCTATGTCGGCGCACGGCCCGATCCAGCGCTGGCGCGGGCGCGGTATGATGCGATGTTTGCCCTGCTGGGGCGGCCAGTTCATTATGTCTATGAGCCGCTGGGCGCAGCCTATGGCTTCGCCTCGCACCTTGCCGATCCGGCCACGCTGCTGGTGGCGGATTTCGGCGGCGGCACCAGCGACTTTTCCATTGTGCGCGTTGCCGCCCCCGGTGCTGAGCGGCGCTGTGTACCTCTGGGGTCAGCAGGCATCGGCATTGCTGGTGACCGGTTTGACTACCGCATCATGGATCATCTGGTGCTGCCCCTGCTGGGCAAAGGCGGCACCTATCGCTCTTTCGACAAGGTTCTGGAGATTCCCTCGGGACATTTTGCCGATTTCGGCGATTGGTCGCGCCTGGCACTGATGCGCAACCGCAAGAAGCTCGCAGAATTGGCGCGGCTACAGCACAGCGCGATCGATCCGGCCGCCATCGGGCGGATGATCGCGGTGATCGAGCACGAGCTGGGGTATGGATTGTATGAAGCGGTTGGACGCCTGAAGCGCGCATTATCAATCGATACCCATGCCAGCCTAAGCTTCGCAGGAGCGGGCCTGACTATCGAGGCCGAA
>JANPPM010000116.1:0-7318 GCA_031428495.1 Novosphingobium sp. | reverse complement strand
ATGTGGTTGTAGATCGATTCGGACCAGCCGAGGTGATCGAACACGCGGTAACAGGCTGCCAGCTCCTGCCGGGCCTGCCATTCGGTGTCGCTGCAATCGAGATTACGGTGCATTGGCTGTTCTCCCGGCTCTGTTCTAGGCGACCTGCCCGCTATTGGCCAAGCCTGACTTTTACCCCGGCCCACAGCGTTCGCGGCGCACCCAGATCGATCGAACCGCCCTGATTGCGCGTCACCACCTCGGCATCGATCAGATTTTCGGCGCGCAGCACCAGGCTGAATGGCCCGGCCAGCAGCAGTTCGGCAAACATATCAAGCGTGGTCGCAGCGGGCAGTGTGTCGCTGCCCAGATCATCCTCAAACTGCGCGCCGACATGACGCAGCGTCGCCGCGAGCCGCCAGCCGGGGCGCGGGGTCCAGCTGAGCGTGGTGCTGGCGGCAACCTTCGGCGTCTGCGCCGGTCGCTTGCCATCCAGCAAAGCGGATATGCCGCTGGCCTCGACCTGCGCATCGGTCAGCGCCAGCGATGCATCAAAAGTGACCTGTCCTGTGCGCAGCGACCCCGTCAGCTCAAACCCGCGCGCGCGCACCGCATCGACATTGCGCCGCTCGCGCAGATTGGCAGCCACAGTCACATTGGCGACGGCGTTTTTCACCCGGTTATCGAAGGCAGTGAGCGAGAACGCGAGGGCAGGCGAGGGCGACCAGTCGATCCCGCCTTCAAAGCCGAACAGTTCTTCATTGGCCAGCGCCGCATTGGCGCGGGTGGTGACAGGGAATACCACGAAGGGCCGGTAAAGCTCGTTGAGCGTCGGCAGCCGCAACCCGCTATAAGCCGCCGCCCGCATCGAGAGACCGCCGCCCGCGCGCCACACCGCGCCGCCGCGGAGCGAGGTGTTCCATCCGGACCGATCCGGAAATTGATTGTCCGCTGTCACCACGCTTGCGGCATTTGTCTCGCGGAAAAAGCCGTTGCGCACCGTCCAGCGATCTGCGCGGACGCCTGCAGTCAACACCAGCGCGCCAAGCGTCAAATCATGCTCGGCAAACAGGCCCACATCGCTGTTGCGGCCGCCCGCCTGCCGACGCGCGGTGACCAGCCCGGTCACCGCGCTGTAGGCGTCTTCCTCGAGATGCCCTTCGGCGATCCGCCAGTCCGCGCCGAAGCGCAGCACGTGGTTTTCGCCCAACGGCGGGCGCAGCTCCAACTTGCCGCCCAAGCCGGTCGAAGGCGTGCGCCGCTGGTCGAGCGTCTTGCGGAAAGAAGTCGCGCTGATCACCACGTTGGAGAAATCGCGCTTCTGGACATAGGCCAGCGCGTCGATCCCCCAGTTACCCCGCCCGATCAGGCGCAGGCTGGCGTCCCGACCTTCGGACGTCGTATCCGCCCCGGCAAAGCGCAGGGTGCGGCGATCCGCAAAGGCCAGCCCGCGTGCCTGTATTTCGATGCTGTCGCCCAGCGGCATTATCGCGCGGGCAGACGCCGACCAGCTGTCATAGCCCGCTCTGACGCTGGCCGGCACACGCTGCGCCGCGGGGGTCATCCAGAACCCCTGCCCCCGGTCCCAGCGAGCCGACACCACCGCGAAGCCGCTGCCAATTTCCGGGGCAAGCGTGCCTGAGAGTTCTGTGGCGCCGCGATCATCGGCCAGCGCGGATGCGGAAAACAAACCCAGCGTCCGCGCATCCGCGCTGGTCAGCTCGATCACTCCGGCAACTGCGCCCGCGCCAAACGCCCCAGATCCGCCGCCACGTGTAACCCGCGCGGAAGCAAGGCGTTCGGGCGCAATGGCGGACAGCGGGATGTAGCCAAACAGCGGATCGGCCATCGGCACCCCGTCGAGCAGCACCAGCGTGCGGCTGGTGGCATTGCCGCCCAGCGCGCGCAGGGTGACGCCCTGAGCCGAGGGATTGGAGGAACGGCTGTCCGAGCGGCGGAACTGCTGGAAGCCCGCAACGCCCGCCAGCGCATCCTCGATCCGGCCTGATGCAGTTGCCGCCAGCCGCTCTCGCGGCAGCTCTATCACTCCGTAGGCAGGCGTTGCCGGAGTCTCGTCAAGCCCGCGCCCCGAAACAACAATCGGGCTGTCCGCGCCATCCGCCGCAGCTTGCGCAATGCCCGGATCGGCAACGAGACAGACAGCGCCTGCAACAAGGCTCGCTAGATGGAAATTCCGTAAATTCATGTCACGCCCATAGGCGACAGGTTACGATTGACAAACACCGCCATATTGCCGAAATGAAACATTGTGGATCATAACTTGCCGGACAGAACCCATGACCCAGACTGCGACCTGCCCGATCGATCATACCCGCGATGACCGCAAGTCTGCCGCGCTGGCCGATGCAGCGGCCAAGCCGGACGAGGGTTTTGCACCCATCAGCAGCTTCAATTTCGCCCGCGACATCATGCGCAGCTCCGCCGTTCGTCAGGGCATGGAGGTCGACTACTTCAAGGACAAGGAACCCAGCAAGGTTCCGGTGATCTTCCTGGACGGCGAATTGCACAAAAAGCGCCGCGCGCAGCTCGCGCGTTATTTCACGCCCAAGTCGATCAAAGACCGCCACCGCAAGGTAATGGACCAGACCACCGCCGAGGTGATGGGGCAGCTGCGCAAGACCGGGCGCGGCCAACTCGACGTGATGAGCCTGCGCCTTGCCTGCGATGTTGCCGCCGAAATCGTCGGGCTGACCAATACCGATGCCGATGCCATGTCGTCGCGCCTCCGCAAGAAATTCACCGCCAGCGGCAAGCGCAAACGACCCGGCCTGCTCGGCAAGCTGGGTGCGCTGGAAGACACCGCACGCACCCTGTGGTTTTTCCGGCGGGATGTCATTCCGGCGATCCGCCACCGCCAGACCAACGACTGTGACGACGTGATCTCTTTTCTGGTGCGCGAAGGATATTCAGATCAGGAAATTCTGATCGAATGCATGACCTATGCCACCGCAGGCATGATCACCACGCGCGAATTCATCGTCATGGTCGCCTGGCACCTATTCGAAAACGACGATCTGCGCAGTCAGTTCCTCTACGGCGATGAAGAGGTCCAGTTCGCCATTCTCGATGAAATTCTGCGCATAGATCCAGTCGCTGCTTACCTCTACCGGCGCGCCGATGAAGATCTGACCACCTCCGATGGCCGTGACGTAAAGGCGGGCGAACAGTTCCTGGTCGATATCCGCAACATCAATCTTGATGAAGCGGCCACTGGCGCCTGCCCGTACGCCATCGATCCGGAACGCGCGAAACGCCAGCGCATGCCAAGCAACTGGCTGAGTTTTGGCGACGGTCCGCACCGTTGCCCCGGCGCGCAAGTGGCGATGCACGAAACCCGGGTGTTCATCGATGCGCTGCTGCGGATACCAGGCATCCGGCTGGCGACAAAGCCGACAATGGGCTGGATGGAGGAAATCAACGGCTACGAATTGCATGGCGCAATCGTTGAATGTGAGGCCCTGTAGTTACTGGACTGAACACTGGTTCAGCCAGAGTCCGTTTTCCGATTGCAGCGCTGCAAGTTTCCCGGCTAAGGCCCGCCCGTTCGCGTTAAACACGCCAAACAGGAGAGGCCGGACCCATGTACGACGATCAACCACAAGCTAAGCCCGCAGCAACGTCTGGCGTCCCGGTTTATGAACGCATCCTGCAATTGCTGGAAGCCGAGGGCATCAACACAATTTTCGGCATCCCTGATCCCAACTTCGTCCATATGTTCCTCGAAGCCGAAACGCGCGGCTGGCAAGTCATCTCGCCGCATCATGAGGCCGCTGGCGGTTTCATGGCCGAGGCCGCATCGCGCATTACTGGCAAGCCCGCCGTCTGCATCGGCACCTTGGGGCCGGGCATGGCCAACATGATGCCTGCGGTGCAGTGCTGCATGGTCGAGAATTCACCGGTCATCTTCCTTGGCGGTCAGCGTGCCCGCGTAACCGAGCGCCGTGTGCGCCGCGGCCGCATCCAGTTCGTCCGGCAGGAGCCGATGATCGAGACTTCGGTCAAGTTCTCCAGCTCAATCGAATATGCCGACCAGACTGACGAGATCATCCAGGAAGCGATCCGCAAGGCGATGTCGGGCACCCCCGGCCCGGTCTATGTCGAATTCCCTTCGCACATCATTCAGGAAGAGCTGGACGTAGGCCCTGCACCTGCTCCCTCCAAGTATCGTCTGGTCAATCAGGGCGCAGACATGGACATGATTGCCGAGGCTGCGCGCCTGATCAAGGCGGCCAAGAACCCGGTTCTGCTGGTTGGCCACGCGGTTCACACCAGCGGCAGTCAGGCCGTGGTCAAGGAATTGGCCGATCTGATGAACTGCCCGGTGGTCCAGACTTCAGGCGGCACTTCGTTCATTCCGGGGCTTGAGGAGCGCACCTTCCCCTATGGCTTCTCCGATTGCTCGATCGACGCTGTGGTCGAGAGCGATCTCTGCCTCGCGCTTGGCACTGAGCTTGGCGAGCCGTCGCACTATGGCCGCTGGCGTCACTGGGTGGCAAACGAGGCCAACCGCAAGTGGATCTATGTCCAGCAGGACCCCACCGCGATTGGCGTCAACCGTTCGTATGACGTGCCGCTGGTCGGCGACATCCGCGGCGTTGTGCCGCAGTTGATCCGTGCTCTGGGCGGCGAGAAGCGGGCACCTTCGGCCAACCTCGAAAAGTACATCAAGCAGGACGCGCAGCAGCTGATCGACCTCTATGCGGATAGCTGCACCAAGAGCGACGGCCACTCAGGCGTGCCGATCCACACCTCGCGATTCGTCACTGAGGCGACCAAGGCATTCCCCGAAGGCGGCATCATGGGCCGTGACGGCGGCGCGTCGGTGATTTTCACGTGGACGTACAACATGTGCAAGCCGCGCGATGTCATCTGGAACCAGAACTACGGACACATCGGCACCGGCCTGCCCTACATCATCGGCGCGATGATCGCCGATAAGGCAGCAACCGGCGTGCAGCGTCCCGGCATGCTGGTGACCAGCGATAGCTCGTTCATGTTCCACATTGCCGAGCTGGAAACAGCAGTGCGCAAGGAACTGCCACTGGTCTGCGTGGTTGCGGTGGACAACCAGTGGGGTCTCGAAGTCGGCGTGTACAAGCGCACCTTCGGCAATCAGGTGCCCCGCCCCGGTGTCCACTGGAGCGACAAGGTGCGGCTCGACAAGGTCTGCGAAGGCTTTGGCGGCTACGGCGAGTTTGTTACCAAGGCGGAAGACATCCAGCCCGCGATCCAGCGCGCCTATGCCAGTGGCCAGGTCAGCGTGATCCACGTCGTGATCGATCCCAAGGCCAATTCGGAAGAAATGCCGAAATACGATGAATTCCGCACCTGGTATGCCGAAGGCACCCAGTAAGCCGGTTTTTGCGCAAATAATTAAGTCCCGTCATTCCCGCGAAAGCGGGAACCTATCTCCGGAGCTATCGCTTCAACCACGACTCAGGAGATGGGTTCCCGCTTTCGCGGGAATGACGACGATTGCGAGACTTTCTCACTAACGTTCGCTGATCGCTTCCGAAATCTGTGTCACACCCCGACGAAAATATCATTGTCCAGCACCCGGACCGGATAGACCTTGAGCCCGCCCTTTGCTTTGAGATTGAGGAACCACAATTTCGGATCACGCTCGACCTCCCCCGTTGCCAGATCGAATTTGGCCTTGTGCAGCGGGCAGACAACCGCGCGCCCGTCCAGACTGCCCCGGCACAGGTTGAAGCCCAGATGCGGGCATTTGCGCTGCGCCGCGTAGAACTGACCGCCGACCTGCGTCAGCAGCAGTTTCACACTGCCTGCCTCGACCGGCAGGATCATCCCCATGCCGACATCGGCCACGCTTGCCACTCTGATGTAGTCCATGGTCTGCCCCCTATTTCATCCCGAACATGTCCTGAAACAGCCGCTTGCGATTGGCACGCACCAGCCCGAGATAATGCTTTGCCACCCCGCCCGCGATCTGAGGCAGGCTGGAACCAAGCAGCCCGCTGCCCAAATCGCGCAGCAGTGCGCCATGCGCCTTGCACTTTTCACTGACCATCAGCTCCGCTTCAGCCTTCGCAGCCTCGCCACCTGATGCGATCCGCGCGAGCCGCAGGGGCACCACGAGCGTGGCTTCCGCCCCCAATTGCCACCACGAGCCTGCCGCACCGAGCCATTGTTTTGCTGCCTGTTTCAAGCCTGCGCCCCTATTGCAAAACAACGGGCTATGCGCACGACGCTGGTCTGGCAAGGGTGCGGCGCACCTAGTGTCGTTACCCGCTCGACACATCGCGCGAATGATTTATGGCGCGCGCCATGCCTGCTGCTGCAACCAAGATCTGCGGAGTCACCTCGGCCAGCGCGCTTGATGCGGCGATTAAGGCGCACGCCAACTATGTCGGGCTGAACTTCTTCCCGCCCAGCCCGCGCTTCCTCAAGCCCGCCGATGCCGCCACAATCGGCGCGCGAGCGGCAGGCCGCATCACCCGCGTGGGCGTTTTCGTCGATGCCAGTGACGCGGCGATTGCCGAGGCCATTGCTGCTGCCGGTCTCGATACCTTGCAGCTGCATGGCAAGGAAAGCCCGGCCCGCGCAGCGCAGCTGAAAGCGCAGTTCGGCCTGCCAGTCTGGAAGGCGCTGACTGTTGCATCGGCGGCAGATGTTGCCCGCGCGGCGGCCTATTCCGGTGCCGCAGACCTCATCCTGTTCGACGCCAAGACCCCCAAAGGCGCGGCGCTGCCCGGCGGCATGGGGCTGAGTTTTGACTGGAGCCTGATCGCAGGCTGGAAGGGTCCGACCGTCTGGGGCCTCGCGGGCGGCCTTCACCCCGGCAATGTCGCCGAGGCAATCCGGCTGACTGGTGCTCCCCTGGTCGATACCTCTTCGGGGGTCGAAAGCGCGCCGGGCGTCAAGGACGTGGACAAAATCGCCCTGTTCTGCAAAGCCGCGCGCTTATGACCAGCCAAGCCAATTCCTTCCGCAATCAGCCTGATGAGCGCGGCCACTTCGGCCAGTTCGGCGGGCGCTATGTCGCCGAAACCCTGATGCCGCTGGTGCTCGAGCTTGAGCGCGAATACCGCCGCGCCAAGGCCGATCCGGCGTTTCAGGCAGAGTTTGACGATCTGCTTGAACACTACGTCGGTCGGCCAAGCCCGATGTATTTCGCGCCGCGTCTGACCGAGGAGCTTGGGGGCGCGCAAGTCTGGTTCAAGCGTGATGAACTGAACCACACCGGCGCGCACAAGATCAACAATTGCGTCGGGCAAATCCTGCTCGCGATCCGCATGGGCAAGACCCGGATCATCGCCGAGACCGGCGCGGGCCAGCACGGCGTCGCCACCGCCAC
>JANPPM010000115.1:0-1520 GCA_031428495.1 Novosphingobium sp. | reverse complement strand
CGCAGACAACGAGGGGGAGGCGGTGCAACATGCTCCTGTGTTACGCCCGCAGTGGTTAGTTCCAGCCTGCAAGGTTTGGTAAACGGCGCGGTAACTATTTGCCGTTTGGCTTGCCAAGTGCCCGGTAGCAGGGCAGGCGCGAGCAATGCTGCCTCAGGTTATCATCATTGGACGTCCCAACGTCGGCAAGTCGACGCTGTTCAACCGGCTCATCGGCAAGAAACTCGCGCTGGTGGACGATCAGCCCGGTGTGACGCGCGATCGCCGCTGGGGAGAAGCCTATCTGCTCGGGCTCGACTTCGCGATTGTCGATACGGCTGGCTGGGAAGACCAGGACGCCGAAAGCCTGCCCGGCCGGATGCGCGCGCAGACTGAAGTTTCGCTGAAAGGCGCGGATGTTGCGCTGTTCGTTATTGATGCTCGCGCGGGGATCACCCCGCTTGATGAGGAGATCGCCCGCTGGCTGCGCAGCCAGAACGTGCCGGTGGTTCTCGTTGCCAACAAGGCTGAAGGACGCGCCGGTGATGGTGGGTTCTTCGAATCCTATGCGCTGGGTTTTGGCGAGCCAGTGGCGCTGTCTGCCGAACACGGCGAGGGGCTGGGCGATCTGTTCGAAGCCCTGCAACCGCTGATAGAAAAACCTGAATTTGCGGAAGTCGCAGAAGAATTTGACGAAGACGATCTTTCCGGCCCGTTGAAACTGGCGATTGTCGGGCGGCCGAATGCGGGTAAGTCCACCCTGATCAACCGTATGCTTGGCGAGGACCGGTTGCTTACCGGGCCGGAAGCCGGGATTACCCGCGATTCGATTGCCGTCGATTGGGAATGGACCGACAGCAAGACCGGCGAAACGCGCCCGGTCCGGCTGATCGACACGGCGGGCATGCGCAAGAAGGCGCGGATTACCGACAAGCTTGAGAAGATGGCAGTGGCCGATGCGCGCCATGCGGTCGATTTTGCCGAGGTGGTGGTGCTGCTGCTCGATGCGACACTGGGGCTGGAGCATCAGGACCTCAAGATCGCCAGCCTTGTGCTCGAGGAAGGCCGCGCGCTGATCATCGCGATCAACAAATGGGACGTGGCCGAGGATACCTCAGGCCTGTTTAATGGCATTCGCACTGCGCTCGATGAAGGTCTGGCGCAGGTCAAGGGCGTGCCGCTGCTCGCGGTTTCGGCGCGCACCGGCAAGGGGCTCGACGATATGCTGCGCGCGGGCTTTGCGATTCGCGAGGCGTGGTCGCAGCGGGTTTCCACCGGACAGCTCAACCGCTGGTTTGAATCGGCGCTAGAGGCCAATCCGCCGCCTGCACCCGGCGGCAAGCGGATCAAGCTGCGCTATATCACCCAGGCCAAAACCCGCCCGCCGGGCTTCGTGCTGTTTGGCACCCGGCTTGAACTGCTGCCTGAGAGCTATCGGCGCTATCTGGTCAACGGCATCCGCCGCGAGTTGGGCTTTAATGCGGTGCCAGTGCGGCTGAACCTGCGCAGCTCAAAGAACCCGTTCGCCAAGGATTAGGGTA
>JANPPM010000114.1:0-10115 GCA_031428495.1 Novosphingobium sp. | reverse complement strand
ACGCTCCCAGAGATAAGCTCCGATCTCGGGCATACGGAACACTTCGGCATTGGCGATCCGTGCGAGCCGGATGCCCGATGGGCTGCGGACATTGGCGACCATCAGGCGGGCGATGGCGATCATTGTCTCTTCCAGATCATCCAGTTCTGCCGATCGCAACTGTTCCTCAGGCACCACCCAATCGTCGATGGCGCGCTGCAGTGCGGCCTTGAAAAGGGTCAGCTTGTCACCGTAACGGGTATAGACCGTGCGGCGCGCCATCCCGACGGCATCGATGATCGCCTCGATCGTCGTGCCCTCAAAGCCGCGCTCCAGGAACAGGTCGAGCGCCGTGTCGAGCAATTCACGGTTGCGCGCCTCGCTCTGCGCCGCGCTTGGCCTGCCAGGACCGCGCCCCGCCACGCCCGGCTTGCGTTGGGACTTTCCGGAGAAGAGCGGGGCAATCTGTTGCAAGCTCACCAATCCTTAGGACACCAGCCACTCCGCACGCAGCAGTCCGCTGCACCAACATAACAGTGCGGTAGCCGTAATTAAATAAGAATGACGACTGACATTCTGTATTGTTTGGCGGCTATCAGGCGGCTAGATACCGGGAACACGAGTCGCAATCACGGTGGACAGAGGATCGGCGCAATGCAGGCGGGACCAGCTGGCGAAGTGATCGACAAAGGCGCGCTGATTGCCGAGATCGATTTCGCGCCCTTCCAGATGCGGGTTTCAACCGATCGCTATCATTGCCGCGACTATGCGGCGCGAGAGCGGGCTCAGCTGTGGATGCGGGTGTGGCAGGTCGCAGGCCGCGCGGATGATATTCCCGAAATCGGCGACTGGATGGAATACCGCCTGTTCGACCAGTCTTTCGTGCTGGTGCGCGGGCGCGACAATGCAGTGCGCGGCTTCGTCAATGCCTGCCGTCACCGGGGCAATGCGTTATGCGAGGGCAAGGGCCATTCGGCGCGGTTTACCTGCCCCTATCACAACTGGTCCTACGGTCTCGACGGCGCGCTGCTTGCCGTGGCCAAACCGGATTTTGCCGGAACCACTGAAGACTTTGTCGGCGCAAAGGACGAACTGGGCCTGATTCAGGTCCCGGTCGAGTGTTTCGCGGGTTTCATTTTCCTCAACCCGGATCCCGACGCCGCACCACTCGCGGATTTCCTCGGCGAGATAGCAGGCCTGCTCGCTCCTTATCGGCTGGAGGAAATGGTGCCGGCCGGCCTGAACCGGCGCGAGCCGTTGCACTGCAACTGGAAGGTGGTGATGGACGCCTTTCAGGAAGGCTATCACATTCAGGCGGTCCACCCCGAGCTGATCTCGGCAATGGACGAATCGCAGGAGCGCTATGGCTTTTTTGGCGATCATTCGGTCGCCACTGGCCCGTTTGGTGCGGCCAATCTTGCGCAATTCGGCCCCGAACAGCAGGCCGATTCGATCCGGGGACTACCCGCGACCTTTCCCAGCGTGAGCGAGGTTCTGCCCCGTTTTGAGGAACTGCTGAATGAGCACCGCGCTGCCGACGGCACGCTTGGGTTCCAACCGGGCGTGACCGGCAGGCTGCTCCTCCAGCAAGCGACGCGGGACACGCTGACTTCCAAGGGCCTCAATGTTGCGGGGCTCACCGACGTCCAGATGAGCGACAACCACTTTCATCTGGTGTTCCCCAACCTGTTCATGACAATCCGCGCCGGAGAGGCGACCGTGATTATCTCCACCCCGCACGAAAGCGGTGATCCGGGCCGCTGTTACTGGCAGGTCATGGGTCTGATGTGGTTGCCCCCAGAACAACGCGCCGCCGCGCGTGAGGAATTGGTCGAGGTGGCCGAAGGCGCACACGAACCCTATTTCCTGGCGCTTGAGCAGGACTATGACCAAATGCAGCGCCAGCAGGCGGGGCTGCGCAACAGCGGGCTCACCCACATGGCGCTCACACGGCAGGAAGTGCGGCTCGCCTGGTATCATTCCGTGCTCGACAGCTGGATCGAAGCGAAAGGCAAGCCATGACCATTTTCACCACTGCAACCGCCACAAAGAGCGAGCTTGGGCCACTGCGCAAGGTGGTCGAGGATTTCAACCGTGTGCAGGCGCAAATTCTCAGTGCCGGAGTGAAGTCCCCTGCCGACTGGGAGCCGATGGGCGCATATATCGCGGTTGATCAGTTCAAGCGCGTCGGAGCCTATCTCGAGGAGCTGAATTTCACGGACTATTGCGAGTTTCTGGCAGGTTGGGCGGCAGGCGGTACCCAGTTTGAATTCACCGAATTCCACGTCACCGAAGTTGGCAACACCCTGTTTCAGGAAATCGAGGAACGCCACACGCGCGGGGCGGATTTCATCCGCAAGAATGTTATCGCGGTCTACCGGTTCAATTCCGACAACAAGATCGTCCATCTCGATATCTATGAGCAGGCGAAGGACAGCGGCGACTGGATCAAGGACGCGGCAAAGGAGGCCATGGCGGATTAGAATTAGCCCCTCCCCGCCGTGGAGGGGAGCGACTAAAATGTCGGATCACAATTGACTGCCACCTTGCACCCTGCGCCCCTTCCCGCCACAAGCCGCACCGATGGTCGCGCTTCCGAATCTGCTGGATCGCCTCGCTGCGCGCCCGCGAATTGCTGCGCCGATACTCGGCGCGCTAGCGGCTTGCGGGTTCGAGCCGCTGCACTTCTGGCCGCTGACACTGCTTGCGATGGGCGGACTGATTGAACTGATCGCACGCGCGCCGAGCTGGAAACAGGCCGCGCTGGCAGGCTGGCTGTTCGGCCTGGGCCACTTCACCCTTGGCAACAACTGGATCGCCACCGCATTTACCTATCAGGCGAATATGCCCGCGTGGCTAGGCTGGATCGCTGTCGTCGCGCTGGCGTTTTATCTCGCGATCTTTCCGGCCTTGGCGGCATGGGCCGCGTGGCTGGGAGGACGGCGCAACTATGCCGCGCTGGTGCTCAGCTTTGCCGCGAGCTGGATCGTCAGCGAATGGCTGCGCAGCTGGCTGTTTACCGGGTTTGCCTGGAACCCGCTGGCCATGGCCGCACTGGGACCGTTTTCGCGTCCCGGCCTCGCAATTTTGGCGCCGTGGCTGGGCACCTATGCCTTGTCGGGTCTGGTCGTGCTGCTCGCCGGGGCGTGGGTAATCGCGCTGCACCGCCGCCGGATCGACTGGCGCGGCGCAGTGCTGGTCCTGATGCCTATCGCATTGATGCTGATGCCTGGCGGCACTGCGGCAGACAAAGGCACCCTCCCCTACAGCCTGATCCAGCCGAATATCCCGCAGGAGCTGCTCAACGATCCTGCCAATTTCGAGGCCAATTTCGCGCGGAGCGCCCGGCCCACTTTGCAGCGACCGGCGGGCGAGCGGCTTATCCTGTGGCCCGAATCCGGGGTGATGGACTATTTGCGCGATGGGTATCCGGCAGCGCTTTATTGGGACACCTATGGCGAGAACCCGGCGACCGCGCGCGCACGGCTGGCGCGGGTGGCGGGCGCGGGCGGTATGCTGCTCACCGGTGCTGTGGACCTTGAGGTCGAGGGCCGCGAGATCAAGGGCGCACGCAACGTGGTGACCGCAATCGACGGCACGGGCGCGCTGCACGGCTCCTATGCCAAGGCGCATCTGGTGCCTTATGGCGAATATCTGCCGATGCGCTGGCTGCTCGAGCCGCTCGGCGCATCGCGTCTGGTGCCCGGCGCGATGGACTTTCTCCCCGGCCCCGGCCCGCAGACGCTCGATCTGGGGCGCTTTGGCAAGGCGGGCGTCCAGCTGTGCTATGAAATCATCTTTTCGGGCGAAGTGACCGATCGCGCCAACCGGCCCGCCTATCTGTTCAACCCATCGAATGATGGCTGGTTCGGCAGCTGGGGCCCGCCTCAGCATCTGGCGCAGGCACGGATGCGTGCGGTCGAGGAAGGCCTGCCGGTTCTGCGCTCCACGACTACCGGGATCAGCGCCGTGATCGACGCGCACGGCGTGGTCCGACAGCATGTGCCAAGCGGCATGGCGGGCCGCCTCGATGGCCTGGTGCCTCCCGCGCTCCCCCCCACGCTATTCGCCCTGTGGGGCAATATGCTTCCGCTTGGCTGGGCAGCAATTCTTCTTGGCCTGTCCGTGGTTGCCACACGCCGCCGCCGAGGCTAGAGCGCATGACATAAAGCTTTCTTTATATCCTCTCTCGATATGGATGATCCATGCGCAAAGACTATCTGTTCACCTCGGAAAGCGTTTCCGAAGGCCATCCCGATAAGGTTTCCGATCAGATCAGCGATTCGATCGTCGATCTGTTCCTGTCGAAAGACCCCGAAGCCCGCATTGCCTGCGAAACACTGACGACGACGCAGCTGGTCGTGCTTGCCGGGGAAATCCGCTGCAAGGGCGTCTATGAGAACGGCGAATGGGCGCCCGGCGCCAAGGAAGAGATCGAGGCAACGGTTCGCCAGACGGTCAAGGAAATCGGCTATGAACAAGCCGGTTTTCACTGGCAGACGCTGACGTTCCTCAACAATCTGCACGGCCAGTCCGCGCATATCGCACAAGGCGTCGACGCGGGTAGCAACAAGGATGAAGGCGCAGGCGATCAGGGCATCATGTTCGGCTATGCGACCGACGAGACGCCTGACCTGATGCCTGCAACGCTGTACTACAGCCACAAGATCCTCGAACGCATGGCCGCTGACCGCCACTCAGGCGCAGCCCCGTTCCTTGAGCCTGACGCCAAGAGCCAGGTCACCCTGCGCTATGAAGAGAGCCTGCCGGTTGCCGCGACCGCCGTGGTGGTCAGCACCCAGCATGCGCCGGGCTATGACGAGGGCGACAAGGAAGCCGAACTCCACGCCTATGTTAAGCGGGTAATTGCGGATGTGATCCCGCCGGTGCTGCTGCGCGAGACGGAATATCACATCAACCCCACTGGCAGCTTCGAGATCGGCGGGCCTGACGGCGACGCGGGCCTGACGGGCCGCAAGATCATCGTTGATACCTATGGCGGGGCAGCTCCGCACGGCGGCGGCGCGTTTTCGGGCAAAGACCCGACCAAGGTTGACCGTTCAGCTGCCTATATCACGCGTTATCTCGCCAAGAACATCGTTGCGGCAGGCCTCGCCACGCGCTGCACCATCCAGCTTGCCTATGCCATCGGCGTATCAAAGCCGCTGTCGCTGTATGTCGATACGCATGACACGGGTACGGTTGGCGATGATGTGCTGGAAGCCGCGATCATGAACATCGACAAGCTCGGCGGCCTGACCCCGCGCGCCATCCGCACCCATCTGGGGCTCAACAAGCCGATCTACCGCAAGAGCGCGGCTTACGGCCACTTCGGTCGTCATGCGGAAGGCGATTTCTTCCCGTGGGAGCGCACCGATCTGGTTGGCGATCTGAAGGCCGCGCTGGGTTGAATTGAATACGAGCGGGAGGCGCAAACATGAGGTGCGTCGGGTTCACGATGGAGCCGATGCTAACCCACTCCGTTCGTGGTGCGGAGAGACTGAGCTCTTGCGAAGGCTCGTCTCGAACCACCACGCGCCGCACAAGTCCTTCGAGACGGTATTTTCAGACTGCGTCTTCAATCCCTCCTCAGGACGAACGGAGATGCTGCAAATATTCCTCAATTTGCACTGGCAACCTCTCCGCCTCCCTACTTCACCTTCGCCTCTGCGTGAACCAAACCTATTTCAAACCGGCCGCATTCCGGTCGCATCGCTTTCCTTGAACACCGGGATGGCTTCCAGCCCCTTGATCATCACCAAGGGCAGGATGCGCGCCGTTGATTGCTGATAGTTGGCGTAGAATCCAAAACAGTCGACCATGAAGGCCCAGACCTTTTCACGCTCGGCTCCCACTGGCTCGCGCCAGGTTCCGCGAAACGCCTGCGTCGCAATCTGGAATTCGACCTGCGGGGCTGCGATAAGGTTGAGATACCATTCGGGATGCGTATCCGCCCCGCCTTTGGAGGCACAGAGCACCATTTCCCCGCCGATCAGGCCATAGCACAGGGGCGTGATGAACACCTTGCCGCTCTTGCGCCCAACATATTTGAGCAGGGCATGGGTCCCCATAGTGGGGCCGCCGACCGCAGTGATATCCTCGATATGGCCTTCAGTGCCGCCAGAGCGCAGATATTTCTCGCGGTGTTCACTCACCCAGTCTTTGCGGACCGCACTGATTGCGGCGGAATCGGCGTCACTCATGGCTCACTCCCAGTTCTCTATTGCTCTGCATCTTCGCCATTTCAGCGATCAAGTCCATGCCAAATGCGCAGGCTTTCGCGGCCCCGATACGTCTGTTAGAATTAGAACAGGTGTTCAGAAAACAAAGATTCGAGGGTGTCATGGGTGATATGGGCAAGATAGTGCAGACGGCCGAAGATCTGGTCGATCCCGTGGTCATCGGGCGCGATGCCTATGTCAGCCGTGACTATCTGGAGGCCGAACGCGAAAAGCTGTGGCGGCATCACTGGCTCCAGGCCGGGCGGGTAGAAGACATTCCTAATCCGGGCGATTTCATCACCTATGATGTGCTCGACGATTCAGTGATCATCACCCGCGCCGATGATGGCGGGCTGCGAGCCTTTCACAATGTCTGCCCGCATCGCGGCCGCAAGCTGATCGACACGCCAAAGGGCCAGCGCAATGCGCGTGGCAACAAAAAGAGCATTGTCTGCGGTTTCCACGGCTGGACCTTCAACCGCGAAGGCCAATGCACCTTCATCGAGCATAAAGACGATTGGCAAGGCGTGCTGACCCCTGAGCGCACCAGCCTTGGTCCGGTTGCGGTCGATAGCTGGGGCGGGTTCCTGTGGGTCAATATCGCGTCGAACGCGGGGCCTTTGCGCGAATACCTTGAGCCTGCTGCATCGATGCTCGATCCCTTCAAACTCGAGAACATGCGCTGCCGCTGGCGCAAATGGGTGATTTTCGAATGCAACTGGAAGGTCGCGATGGAGGCTTTCTGCGAGACCTACCACGTACCCGGCACGCACCCCGAATTCATGGAATTTGGCCAGTTTCGTGGCTGGGGCCGCAATCAGGGCCGCCATTCGAACATCGGCTATGACGCGCCAAAGGGTCAGGAAGAGGACGCCGCCAAGCTGCGGCTGGGCACCGGCGACCCGCGCCTCTCGACGGCGGAGATGCAGAATTTTACCTGGGAAAACGCCAATACCAACACCACGCGCACGCTGGTCGATGTTGCCAACCGGCTGAAGGATGAACTGCCCGAGGGCACGCCCGCGCCTGAAGTGTCAAAATACTGGCTGACCACCGCGCGCAAGATCGACGAGGATCGCGGCGTCGTGTGGCCCGTGGTCGATCCACAGCACACCGCGCAGAGCGGCACAAGCTGGCAGATATTCCCCAACCAGCAAATCGGCCACGCGGTCAACAACATGCTGACCTATCAGGCGCGCCCCTATGGCGACGATCCCAACATGTGCATCTTTGAGGGCGCGGTTTACGAACTCTATCCCGAGGGCGAAGCGCCGGCGACCGACTGGGAATACACTGCCCCCGAAGACTGGCCGCCGGTACTCCAGCAGGATTTCGCCAACATGTCCGCCGTGCAGAAGGGCATGAAAAACGCCGGCTGGAAGGGCGCGCAGCCCAATCCTTATATGGAGCGTACCGTGGCCAGCCTGCATTACAACCTTGCCCGGGTGACGGGCATCGGCGCGCCACAGAAGATCAAGAGCTAGACGCGCGGTGAACGCGAACCCCAATTTCACGCAGTGCGGGGCAACGCAGACCCCGGACATCGACATCGAGGCATTGCGGGAACGCTACCGGATCGAGGCGGATACCCGCCGGATCACCGAGGGCTTTGCGCAGTACCGCGAAGTCCGCGGCGACTTCGGCGAATACTTTGACACCGATCCCTATACCTCGCCCCGTTCCAGCCCGCCGATTTCGGATGAAATCGACGTGGTCGTGCTCGGCGGCGGCTTTGCCGGATTGAATGTTGCGGGACGGCTCAAACAGGCGGGCATCAAAAACGTCCGCATTATCGACCGTGCGGGCGATTTTGGCGGCACCTGGTACTGGAACCGCTATCCCGGCGTGCAGTGCGATGTGGAGGCCTATTCATACCTGCCGCTGCTCGAAGAGCTGGGTTACATGCCAAAGGACCGCTATTCCTACGGCCCTGAAATCTTCGCCTATTGCCAGCAGATGGGCCGACATTTCGGGCTATACGAGCATGCGCTGTTCGGCACCGTGGTTGACGCACTACGCTGGGACGCGGGAACCCTGCGCTGGAATGTCACCACCGACCACGGCGACCAGATCAAGGCCCGCTTCGTAATCATGTGCCCGGGCCCGCTCAACCGGCCCAAGCTGCCGGGCACGCCGGGGATCAAGGATTTCAAGGGTCACGCCTTTCACACGACGCTGTGGGACTATGACTATACTGGCGGCGACTGGCTCAATCCGGTGCTGGACAAACTGGCCGACAAGCGGGTGGGCATCATCGGCACCGGGGCAACCGCGATCCAGTGCGTGCCTTTTCTGGGCAAGTACGCCAAAAGTCTGACCGTTTTCCAGCGCACGCCATCATACATCGATGATCGCGGCAACATGCCCACCGATCCTGCATGGGCGGCGAAGGTCAAACCCGGCTGGCAGGCAGAGCGGATGCAAAACTTCCACACCGGGATCAACGCGCTTTATGAGCGCGAGGACGTCGATCTGATCTGTGACGGCTGGAGTGAGCTCAACCGCAATGTTCAGGCGCGGCGTGAGGCAATGGGTTGGCCCGAGATGAGCCTTGAGGCACTGATGGAACTGCGTGAGGTCGAAGATTACCGTGCGATGGCGCGCATCCGGGGCCGCGTCGATACGATTATCAGCGATCCGCGCAAGGCCGAAATTCTCAAGCCCTGGTACCGCTTCCTGTGCAAACGGCCGTGTTTCAACGATGACTATCTGCCGACCTTCAACCGGCCCAATGTCGATATTGTCGATGTGTCGCAGGCACGCGGGATCGATCGGATTACGCCGGATGGCATCGTGGCCAATGGCACCGAATATCCGCTCGATTGCATCATCTATTCAACCGGATTCGAAACCACCACGGATCTGCGCCGCCGGTACGGCATCGACGTGATCGAAGGGCGCGATGGGCTGTCGCTCTACGATTACTGGAAGGAGGGATTCCGCACCCTGCACGGCATGAGCCTGCGCAATTTTCCGGGACTGCTGTGGACGGGCTGGATTCAGGGCGGGGTCTCAGGATCGACCACGCTGATGTATGACCAGCAGGCCCGCCACCTCGCCTATATGATCAGCGAGGCGATGAAGGCGGGCGCGCAAACCATCGAGCCCAGCGCCGAAGCGGAAGCCGCATGGGTAAATCACGTGCGCGAGACCTTCTATTACGATGCCGGTTTCTGGGCCGCTTGCACGCCGGGTTACAACAACAATGAAGGCGTGGCGGCAAACCGCTATACCATCTTTGGCGACATGTACGGCCCCGGCTACAACGCGTTCGACGATGTGATCCGGCAATGGCGCGAGGAAGGCAGCATGGCCGGGATGGAACTGGTCGGGGTTTCGGAAAAGACGGGAGCTTAGCGCTTTGTGCGTTTAACCTGAATCACCGTTCGTGGTGAGGAGGGACAGAGCGGAGCGAAGGCCCGTCTCGAACCATCAGGCACTGCGCTGAGCCCATCGAGACGGCCTTTCAGCTTGCGGCTTCATGTCCTCCTCAGGACGAGCGGACTAGGAACAGATTAAACGCAGTGTGCTCTAAAACTCTGCCTTCCAGTTCGCCCTGATCCCGTCGATGGTAAACTCGGCAATCGCATCGCGGATCGCCGCGTCGCTGGCCATGCCGGGCGGGAACAGCCAGTCCTTGAACATCACGCTGGCCAGCACGGCGGCAAACGAGACCCGCACCATCAGTTCGGGCGGGACCGGCATGTCGCCGCCGGTGCGGCTGGCCATCAGCGCGCGGCCCTGATCGAAATAGGCATCCAACCCCTCGATCTCGCCGATCTGCTCGGAGGTGCCGGGCGAATAGGCATTGGCGACGATCAACGACATCAGCATGCGCGAATGCTGACCCATGAAATCCTGCAATTCATCGATATACTGCCGCGCAAGTTTGCGGTCCGGCTGCGCGCCTTCGCC
>JANPPM010000113.1:0-24353 GCA_031428495.1 Novosphingobium sp. | reverse complement strand
ACGCGCCTCAACCGCACTGGCGCGCGCTGCCATTTCGTCTTTCGCCAGGACCCAGTCAGGCCGCTGGGCGATATAGGACCAGGAACGGACCGAAGCGATGCGGGCTTGCAGCGTGTCGATGTCGCCTGCCGGATTATCGAGTGCGGCGATGGCCTGCGCCACATAGTCTGCACCTATGTGACCGCGGCACAGATCCTGCCATAGCCGGGCGACGAACCGGGAATGGGTTTCCGCGCCTTGTTGGCGGAAATCGGGGAGCGAGCAGGCCTGCCAGAACCGCGCGACTTGCGCTGACCCGCGCAAGGCCCCGCTGATCTCCGGGTCCT
The DNA here is from genome assembly GCA_031428495.1 of Novosphingobium sp. Lineage (GTDB taxonomy): Bacteria > Pseudomonadota > Alphaproteobacteria > Sphingomonadales > Sphingomonadaceae > Novosphingobium. Next base: position 24,027 of record JANPPM010000113.1, on the reverse strand, counting down.
CGGCGAGCCGCTTGAGCACCGCCAGATCGATAGCCTCGGGCGCAGGGACCAGTTCGGGCGAAACCGGCGGGGTCTCCAGATCGGCGATCAGCATATGCAGTGTATCGCAGCGCGGCTCGGCCTCGCGCCAGTACAGCCGGGTGATCGGCGGGAATCGATGCTCCTCGATGGCATAGACTTCTTCGTCGGCGAACGCGGCGTCATGGCTGCGGGTGCCCGCGAGCGTGCCGAAAGTGCCATCGCGCTGGTGCCGCCCCGCGCGCCCGGCAATCTGCGCCATTTCCGCTGTCGTCAGCCGCCGTTGGCGCACCCCGTCGAATTTGGAGAGGCCGGCAAAGGCGACATGGCCGATATCGAGATTGAGCCCCATGCCGATGGCATCGGTGGCGACGATATAATCGACCTCGCCTGACTGGTATAATGCTACCTGTGCGTTGCGGGTCTGCGGGCTCAGCGCGCCCATGACCACTGCCGCGCCGCCGCGAAACCGGCGCAGCATTTCGGCAATCGCATAGACCTGCTCCGCCGAGAAAGCGACGATGGCGCTGCGCGGCGGTATCCGCGAAAGCTTCTTTGCGCCTGCATGGCGAAGCGTCGAAAAGCGCGGGCGGCTGACCACTTCGGCCTCGGGCACCAGCGCCTTGATCATTGGCTCGAGCGCCGCTGAGCCGAGGATCATGGTCTCCTCGCGGCCTCGGGCATTGAGCAGCCGGTCAGTGAAAATATGGCCGCGGTCGCGATTGGCGGCAAGCTGGGCTTCATCGAGCGCAACGAAAGCAAGGTCCGCCTGCATGGGCATGGCCTCTGCGGTGCACAGCAGCCAGCGCGCGTCTTTCGGTTCGATCCGCTCCTCGCCGGTGATCAGGGCGACGCGGTTTGTGCCCTTGATCGCACAGACCCGGTCATAGACCTCGCGCGCCAGCAATCGCAGCGGAAAGCCGATGGCCCCGCTCGAATGCGCGCAAAGCCGCTCGATCGCCAGGTGGGTCTTGCCGGTATTGGTCGGGCCAAGCACCGCCTTGACGCGGGTATCGCCGCTCGGACGGGGACTGGCGGGTGGTCGGTGGGCCATCGCAAATGGCAATGTGGCATTGCCCTATGCCCCCGGCAAGCACCCCGGCTGCGATCATCCCCATGCGTTGCTGCAATTAGACGAAAATTAACCGTGATCCGGCACAAGGCTGCGATGATGGAGTCCTGGCGCGTGCGTGCCGGGGCAGGGGAGCGCAAGCTTTGTTCAGGGGCTATGATCATGCGGAACAGGGGCTCGGCGGCCCGGCAGCTGGTGCCGCAGCGCTGACCTGTGCCCAGATCATGCCCCAATCAGCACCGACTTATGACTGGCGAAACCGCTTTTCTGCATGGAAAGCGCAGCTCGAATCCCATTGCCATAAACTGGATCTTGCCCCCGATCTTGCCGAGGATATCGGCAGTCTTCGTTGGCTGCGCGGGCTGGGGACGATGGTGGGGCTGGCGATTGCCGCGCTGTCATTCTGGCCGGATTTCAGCACAGTCGAGGCGGCGACGACTGTCAGCACTTCCCCCGCAACGCGTGACGAATTCCGCAGCCAGATGATCATGCCGCTGGCATTTGGCGGCGATTCTGGGCGCCGCATGGGTGCCAATGCCATGGTCCAGCCGCTGGTCAATGTGCCCGAACGACCCCAGATCAAGCTGGTCGCCTCACTGGGACAGGGGGACAGCTTTGGCCGTATGCTGCAACGCGCCGGAGTTAGCGCTGGCGATGCCGCGCGGGTGATCGAATTGGTCGCAGCGCAGGTTCCATTGGGTGAAATTGGTGCGGGTACGCGGTTCGACATCACGCTGGGCAGCCGCGTCGCTCCCGGCGCACCGCGTCCACTCAACCATCTTGGTTTCCGCGCGCGCTTTGATCTCGATCTCGCCGTGGTGCGCGGAGCGGGCGCACTTGTGCTCCAGCCACGCCGACTCGCGGTTGATGTGACTCCCCTCCGCATTCGCGGCACGGTCGGCCCCAGCCTATACCGTTCAGCCCGTGCCGCCGGTGCGCCGGTCTCGGCGATCCAGCAATACCTCCAGACCATTGATGCGCATGTCAGTCTCGATGGCGAGGTTTCGCCGCGTGATCAGTTCGATTTCATCGTTTCTTACAAGCGTTCCGCAGGCGGTGAGAGCGAGACCGGCAATCTGCTTTTCGCCGGGCTCGAACGTGGCGGCAGGCCGCTGGCGCAATTGGTGCGTTGGGGGCCTGACGGGCAGTTTTTTGACGCCAACAGCGCAGCCAGCATAGTTCAGCGCTCCAGCTCCTTCGCGCCGGTCAACGGGCGGATGACTTCGCGCTACGGCATGCGTCGTCATCCGATCCTGGGCTATGCGCGAATGCATGCGGGGGTCGATTTCGGCGCGGGATGGGGCACGCCGATTGTCGCCGTAAGCGACGCGATTGTTTCGTTTGCCGGAAGGCGCGGCGGGCATGGCAACTATGTCCGGCTTGAACACGGCGGTGGAATTGGCACGGGATACGGGCATATGAGCCGGATTGCGGTTTCGCCCGGGTCACGGGTGCGGGGGGGGCAGGTGATCGGCTATGTCGGCTCCACCGGTCTATCGACCGGGCCGCATTTGCACTTCGAAGCCTACAAGGGCGGACGCACGATTGACCCGCTGTCGGTGCACTTTGCCGCCAGCACCCAGGTCGTCGATGAAAAACAGCGCGCTGCGCTGCGTGCGCGGCTGACGCAGCTCAAAGCAGTTCAGCCCGGCGCTGCGCTCAAGACCCTTGCGGTGCGGCAGACCGCCGCTCGTTAAGCGAAGGCGTTGATGCGCCGTCCCATTTCGGCCAGAAGGCGCTGGCAATGACCCAAGCAACCTATCCTGCGCTTCGATTGCGCCGCACGCGTTCCTCCGACTGGAGCCGCGCGCTGCACCGCGAAACCGTTTTAACGCCTGCCGATCTGATTTGGCCGCTGTTTGTCACTGAAGGCAGCGGTATTGAGGAGCCGATCGCTGCGCTGCCCGGTGTATCGCGCTGGTCGGTTGACCGTATCGCCGATCGCGCCAAACAGGCGGCCGGGCTAGGCATCCCCTGCGTTGCACTGTTCCCCAATACGCAGCCGGGTCGCCGGAGCGAAAACGGCGCGGAGGCGCTCAATCCCGACAACCTGATGTGCAGAGCAATTCGCGCGATCCGCGATGCGGTGGGCGATGGCATCGGCGTGCTCACTGACGTCGCGCTCGACCCCTACACCAGCCACGGGCAGGACGGGCTGATCGACAAGACCGGTTACGTGCTGAACGACGCAACGGTCGAGATGCTGGTGGCGCAGAGCCTCAATCAGGCGGCGGCGGGTGCGGATATCATTGCCCCGTCGGATATGATGGACGGCCGTATCGGCGCGATACGCGTCGCGCTGGAAGGCGCAGGCCACTTTAACGTCCAGATAATGGCCTATGCCGCCAAATATGCCTCAGCATTTTATGGTCCGTTCCGCGACGCGGTGGGCAGTCGCGGCCTGCTCAAGGGGGACAAGCAGACCTACCAGATGGATCCGGGCAATGCCGAAGAGGCGCTGCGCGAGGTTGCACTCGATCTGGCCGAGGGCGCGGACAGCGTCATGGTCAAACCGGGCCTGCCCTATCTGGATATCGTGCGCCGGGTGAAGGAACGCTTCGAAGTGCCGGTCTTTGCCTATCAGGTATCGGGCGAATACGCGATGATCGAGGCAGCCGTGGCGGCTGGCGCGGGTGAGCGTGATGCACTGGTGCTGGAGACTCTGCTGGCGTTCAAGCGCGCGGGGTGCTCGGGCGTGCTGACCTATCATGCGGCGCATGCAGCGCGGTTGATGGGTGGATGAGGGTTGGGATTTGGTTTCTCGCGAAGGCCGCGAAGGGGCGAAGGACGCGAAGACAAAAGTAAATGTAAAATAACCTTCGCGATCTTCGCCCCTTCGCATCCTTCGCGAGAAATTTCCCGGGAAATGGCATGAACGGTTTCAGGTTAGAAACCGAACGCCTGATCTTGCGCGAATGGCGCGAGGAGGACGTCGCTCCCCTTCAGCGAATTTGTGGCGATTGCTGTGTGATGGAATTTGTAGGGCCGCCTTGGTCTGCCGAGGAAGTCGCGCAATTTATTGTGAGCCAGCAGGAAATTCTGGCGCGGGTTGGCTATTGCAACTGGGCGGTCGAGCGAAAGGGCGATGGCGCGCTACTTAGGTTCTGCGGGATCAAGCCCGGTACTTTCGGAACACCGGTTGCCGGCAAACCCGATATAGGCTGGAGACTAGCGCATGCTGCATGGGGGCAAGGATTTGCGCGTGAGGCGGCACTGGCCTGCATCGATTGGGGCTTCGCTAATTTGTCCGACGAGGCAATCTGGGCGAAAACTGTTTCCGCAAACAGCCGCAGTTGGGGCCTGATGTTGCGTCTGGGCATGATACGGGTCGAAGGCGGTGATTTCGATCATCCAGCGCTTTCTCCGGGTGATCCCTTGCGTCGCCACATTCTCTATTCCATCACTCGCCCGCAATGAGCGCCAGCCAACCTGTCAATCGCCCGCTGTTTGTCGCGACGATCCTCGCGGGCTCTTTCCTGTTGTTTCTGATCCAGCCGATGGTGGCGCGAATGGCGCTGCCCAAGCTGGGCGGCGCGCCGAACGTGTGGAACAGCGCGATGCTGGTCTATCAGGCGCTGCTGCTGGCGGGATATGCGTATGCCCACCGGCTTTCGCGGCTCCCGCAGAAACGGCAGGCGACAATCCACCTTAGTCTGCTGGCACTTGCCGCGCTGACTCTGCCGATAACCATCGCCAATTTGCCGCCGCCAAGCCCGGGCAGCGAGGTGTGGTGGGTGCCGCTGCTGTTTTTCGCCAGCATTGGCCCGGTGTTCTTTCTGGTTTCGGCGCAAGCTCCGCTGATGCAGCGCTGGTATGCCGCGCATCCCGATGCAGGCGAACCATGGGCGCTTTACGCCGCCTCCAACCTCGGCAGTTTTGCCGGGTTGATTGCCTATCCGTTGGTAGCCGAACCCTTGCTGCGCCTGCATGCACAAAGCGTGATGTGGAGCCTGGGCTACGGCGCGCTGATCGTGTTGATTTTTTTCGCCGCCCGCGCCCGCTGGCGGGCAGGCCCTGCGGCAGCGGAAGTGGCGAGCGAACCCGCCGAGCCAATCAGCAAGAAGCGCTTTCTGCACTGGGTGCTTCTGGCGGCGGTGCCTTCTGGCCTGCTGCTCTCGACCACTACCCATCTCACCACCGACATTTTTGCCATGCCGCTGCTGTGGGTGATCCCACTGGCGGTCTATCTGCTCAGCTTTGTGGTCGCATTTTCAGAGCGGCGCACGCTGTCGGATCTGCTCACCGTCGCCGCCCCCACCGTGCTGCTGCTGTCGGGGGCGATGGCCATGACATCGCGCGGGGCGGGGCTGTTGGCGCTGGCGGTGGGCAGCATCGGCTTGCTGTTCATCGTATCGGTTGCGCTGCACGCGCGGATGTACGCGCTGCGGCCTGCGCCCGCGCAGCTGACGCTGTTCTATCTTGCGATGTCGGTGGGCGGCGCGCTGGGCGGGGTATTCACCGCGCTGATTGCGCCGCTGGTGTTTGACTGGGTGTGGGAGCATCCGCTGCTGGTGCTCGCCACCGCCGTGCTGATCCCGCTCCCTGCGCTCTATGACTGGCGCAAGTCGCCCGGGCTTGATCCGGGCGTGGCGCGCATTGCCGCTGGTGTGGGTTTTCTTGTTGTCCTGATCCTGACGTACTGGTTGTGGCAAGTTGCGCTGGTGCCCGAGCAGGCCTTCATCCGCGGTATTTTGACTATCGTACTGTCGCTGATCGGGCTGCTGATGGTGCCGTGGCGCTGGCTGTTTGTCCTGACGCTGCTTTTGCAAATGCTTGCGCAGGGCGGTTACGACACGCTCAGGACCTCGCTCGAAGGCGCGCGTTCGCGCAGCTATTTCGGCATCTATACGGTGCGCGATTATCCGGAGCGCGAGCTGCGCACTATTGCGCATGGCACGACACTGCATGGCCAGCAATCGACCAACCCCGCGCTGCGGCGTGAGCCGATGAGCTATTATGGACCCACGTCCGGTGCGGCATTGGGACTGGCTCAGGCACAGGCGTTTTATGGCAAGGGTGCGAATGTGGGTGTGGTCGGGCTAGGCGCAGGTACGCTCGCCTGTTCGAAGCTGCCTGGCGATAACTGGAGCTTTTTCGAGATCGATCCCACAGTGCTGCGTTATTCTCGTGATGGCACCTTCACCTTCGTGCGCGACTGCGCGCCGGACGCCAAGGTAGTGATCGGCGATGCGCGGATTGAACTGGCGCGGATGTCGGGGGCCAGCTTTGATATTCTGGCCGTTGATGCCTTTTCGTCCGATGCCATTCCGCTGCATCTGCTGACCGATGAAGCCTTTGGTGTCTATTTCGACACGCTGACGCCGCGGGGGCTGCTGCTGGTTCATATCTCCAATCGTTTTATCGAGCTTGAGCCGGTGCTGGCTGCAATTGCGAAGAAGCGCGGGCTGGCATTCGCCAAGCGCGATGATATCCCCACCGATCAGACCGGACTTACCGCATCGACCTGGGTGGCGCTGAGCCGCGATGCAGCTATAATCGCGGCATTGGGCAAGGCGCGGCCTGATGTGCCCTGGGCACCACTGATGGCCCCGTCGGTGCGCGTCTGGACTGATGATCACGCCTCGATCCTGCCCGCCGTTCGCTGGGACAACATGCTGAAAGCGCCGCAATAGCCATGTCTGCTTCACTCTATACCGATGTAACCATTGTGGCGCTGGGCAGCCGGGTGCCGCGCATCCATTCGAGCGCCTTCATCGCGCCCGGGTGCCGGATCATCGGCGACGTTGAAATCGGCCCCGATGCCAGCATCTGGTATAATTGCGTGATCCGCGGCGATGCCAACCGCGTGGTCATAGGCGCCCGCAGCAATATCCAGGATGGCACCGTGGTGCATTGTGACAGCCCCAAGCCCAAGCGGCCCGAAGGTTTCGCGACGATCATCGGCGAAGATGTGCTGATCGGTCACATGGCGATGATCCATGGGTGCATACTCGAAGACCGGGCTTTCGTTGGCCTCGGCTCGATTGTCATGGACGGCTGCCGGATCGCTTCCGATGCGATGCTTGCGGCGGGCGCCATGCTCACGCCAGGCAAGGTCATCGAAAGCCGCCAGATGTGGCTGGGCCGCCCGGCCGCCTATGCGCGGGACCTGACCGACGCCGCGCTTGAGGACATGCGCGCCGGGGTGACGGGCTATGTCCTCAATGGCGCGATGCACCGCGCGGCGCTGCGCCAGCGCTGATTGCCATATCCCGGGAATTGAAAGAATCGACAAGCGGTCTGCATATTCTTATGGGGGCTGCGAATTAGGGCGCGCCCGCGCGGTGCGCCTTTTGATTTGGCCAGGATGAGGGAAACCACACCATGTGGAATGAAGGCTATACGTCCGAGATCAATTACACCTCCGGGTATTATTCCGAGCTTTCTCCCACCCGCATCCGGCTGGCACTGCTCGCCTGCGGGATCGATCACAGCATTGGTGCGAACCCCGAATATCTCGAACTCGGCTTTGGCCAGGGCCTGTCGCTGACGATCAATGCCGCGACCAGCTCAGGCAATTTTTCGGGAACCGATTTTAATCCCGGACAGGTCGCCAATGCGCGTGAACTTGCCGGATCAATGGAAAAGCAGCTGACTCTGCTTGAACAATCGTTCGAGGAACTGGCGGCGCGCACCGATCTGCCGCAGTACGATATCATTGCACTTCATGGAATCTGGTCCTGGATCAGCCATGGTTCGCGAATGGCCATCATTGAATTGGCGCGTAAATCGCTCAAGCCAGGCGGCGCATTTTACATCAGCTACAACGTTACTCCTGGCTGGTCACCGGGTTGGCCGCTGCGCATCCTGCTGTCCGAATATGCCAAACGCGAAGGCTCGGGCACACTCCTCGACAAAGTCGATGATTCGATCAAATTCGTCGAAAAGCTCATCGCAGCCAATGCTGCCTACTTCGTGCAGAATCCATCGCTGGCCACTCGGCTTGAGGGGATTAAGAAGCATGATCGCAGCTATGTTGCGCATGAGTATTTCAATGCACACTGGGACCCAATGCCCTTTGCCCAGGTGGCCGATCAACTCTCCGCTGCCAAGTTAACTTTTGCTGGCTCGGCTTCGATTCTCGACAATTTGCCGGGCATCAGCACCCCAGCCTCGGCGCATGAACTGCTCGCCTCGATCAAAGATCCCATTATGCGTGAAACCACACGGGACTACTTCGTCAACCAGCAGTTTCGCCGCGATATCTTCGTCAAGGGGCCGCGCTACATGGCGGTTTATGACCATGGCAAGCGCGTTGACAAAGAACGCTTCATACTGCTCGGCGATCCGGAAAAGTGCCCCGAAAAGGTTGCAACCGCGATTGGCGAAGCCGAGCTGCGGGCCGACATCTATCAACCGCTGGTAAAAGCGCTTGCCGGATTCCCGGAGGGTTGTGCCTCCGTCGCAGAGTTAATGGCTGTCAAGGAACTGGCAGCGGTCACGCGCGCGCAAATCTGGGAAGTGATGCTTGTCCTGACGGGGGCGGGCTTCGTTGCTCCGGTTTCTACCTCGACTACGCCCAAAGAAGACGAAGTTGCCTCACGCGCGTTGAACAGCAAGCTCATTGAGCGCGCCGATGCCGGTGCGGGCGTAGATTACCTGGCCGCGCCGCGATTGGGAGCGGCAATCAATGTTCCCCGCATCGAGCAGATGTTCATCCGCGAAGTTCAGGCCAAGGCCAAGGATCCGGTCGAAGCCGTGCGGCAGACGCTGAAGGCCCAAGGCCAGATGCTGATCGTGGAAGGCGAAACGCTTCAGGACGATGAGCGGACGATCAAGGAACTGACCCGCATGTTCGTTGAGTTCAAGGCGCAAAAAGCCCAGCTCCTGCAACGTCTGGGCGTTTATTGACTCTTCGCTGAAACCGGCGGCAAGATGATCAGTCAGTGCCGCCGTCTTCGGGCGCAGGCAGAGCTTTGGGCTTTGGCTTTGCTGCTGTCTTCACGGACTTGCGCACCAACCGCGGCGGCGCCGGCGTCAGTTCGAAGGACAACGCGTCTTCCTTCAGGCTGACATGCACTTCCCCGCCGTGGTTGAGCTTGCCGAACAACAGCTCCTCGGCAAGCGGTTGCTTGACCTTCTCCTGAAGCAGGCGCGCCATTGGGCGTGCACCATACAGCTTGTCGTAGCCGCGTTCGGCCAGCCAGCCGCGCGCATCACTGTCGAACTGGATATGCACGTTCTGTTCGGCCAGTTGCAATTCGAGCTGGAGGATGAACTTGTCGACCACCCGGCTGATCACTTCGGTCGGCAGGTACGAGAACGGCACGATGGCATCGAGCCGGTTGCGGAATTCGGGCGCGAACATGCGCTTGACCGCTTCGTCACCCGCGTCTTCCTTGGAAACATTGCCGAAACCGATGCCCTGGCTCGCCATGTCGGAAGCCCCGGCATTGGTCGTCATGATCAGCACGACATTACGGAAATCGACTGTCTTGCCGTGGTGATCGGTGAGCCGTCCGTTGTCCATGACCTGAAGCAGGATGTTGAACAGATCAGGGTGCGCCTTTTCGATCTCGTCGAGCAGCAGCACGCAATGCGGCTGCTGGTCGATTGCATCGGTGAGCAATCCGCCCTGATCAAAACCGACATAGCCCGGAGGCGCGCCGATCAGGCGGCTGACTGAGTGGCGCTCCATATATTCGGACATGTCAAAGCGCTGGATCGGTATGCCCATGATGCTGGCAAGCTGTTTGGCGACTTCGGTCTTGCCGACGCCGGTTGGGCCTGAAAACAGAAAGGAGCCAATCGGCTTGTCGGGATCGCGCAGACCCGCGCGGCTGAGCTTCATTGCCGAAGACAGCACCTCAATTGCCTTGTCCTGCCCGAAGACGACGCGCTTAAGGTCACGACTGAGATGTTCGAGCACAGAGCGGTCATCAGAGCTCACCGACTTGGCCGGGATGCGCGCCATGGTGGCGATCACGGCTTCGATTTCCTTGGGCGTGATCACCTTCTTGCGCTTGGAAAGCGGCACCAGCATCTGCATCGCGCCAACCTCGTCGATCACGTCGATGGCCTTGTCGGGCAGCTTGCGGTCATTGATATAACGCGCGGAAAGCTCGACCGCGGTCTTGATCGCATCGGGGGTATACCGGACCTTGTGATGCTCTTCAAAAGCGCTGCGCAGACCCTTTAGGATCTTGATCGTGTCCTCGATGGTCGGCTCGTTGACGTCGATCTTCTGGAACCGGCGCAGAAGGGCGCGATCCTTTTCGAAGTGGTTGCGGAATTCCTTGTAGGTGGTCGAACCAATGCAGCGGATGCTGCCGCCAGACAATGCAGGCTTGAGCAGGTTCGAGGCGTCCATCGCCCCGCCGCTGGTAGCGCCAGCGCCGATAACGGTGTGGATTTCATCGATGAACAGCACCGCATGCGGCATTTTCTCAAGCTCGGAAACAACCTGCTTCAGCCGTTCCTCAAAGTCGCCGCGATAGCGCGTTCCGGCAAGCAAGCTGCCCATGTCCAGTGAATAGATCACTGCCTCGGTCAGCACCTCAGGCACATCGCCTTCGACGATCTTGCGCGCGAGGCCTTCTGCAATCGCGGTTTTGCCGACGCCGGGATCGCCGACATAGAGTGGGTTGTTCTTGGAGCGGCGGCACAGGATCTGGATCGTGCGGTCTACCTCAGGCCCGCGGCCGATCAGCGGATCGATTTTGCCGGCCAGCGCTTTCTCGTTCAGATTGACGCAGAACTGATCGAGCGCCGTTTCCTTTTTCTGGTTCTTGGCTTCGGCTTTTTCCTCAGGATGCGGGGTCTCGCTTTCGCTGCCCTTGGCCGAGCGGTCCTCGATGCGCCTGCCGCCCTTGCCAATGCCGTGGCTGATATAGCTCACGGCGTCGAGCCGACTCATATCCTGCTGCTGGAGGAAATAGACCGCATAGCTATCGCGTTCTGAGAACAGCGCGACCAGGACGTTCGCGCCGGTCACGGTGTCCTTGCCCGAGCTCTGCACATGCAGAATCGCGCGCTGAATCACGCGCTGGAAACCGGCCGTGGGTGCAGGATCGCCCTTCTCGCTGGTTTTCAGCGACTGGTATTCCTGATCGAGATAGGTTTTCACCACATCGCCCAGATCGCCCAGTTGCACGCCGCAGGCTTCCATCACCGCGGCCGCATCAGCGTCGTCGATCAATGCCAGCAGCAAGTGTTCGAGCGTCGCGTACTCGTGGCTGCGGTCCGATGCATGCGCGAGTGCAGCATGCAGGGTCTTTTCGAGGCTTTGGGCGAAACTTGGCATCTAAAGCTCTTTCGCTGATCGTTGAAGTTTCCCGGAACGTCCAGGGTATGAACACGGATGGTTAACCAAATCTAAATCTCTCGGCAGGCTTTCCAATATGCCTATATGGGAAGCCTGCCCGTCAATGCGAAGCCCCGGCTTGTTCACGGCTGTTTTGGCCTGAAAAAAGCATCGGCGGCGGCAATATGCGCAGCGGCCTTGTCTCGGTGGGCGCGCACCCGGACAATTTCGGCTTCAAGCTGAGCGATCCGCACATCCAGCTCGTCGCGCGAATAGCTGTCTAGGCTCTCGCGCCCCAGCAAGCTGGCGGCGTCTCCGCGCGGTGTCGGGCGGTCGTCTTCTTCCATTGCGATGCAGCATCGGACGCTGCGTGCTTGCTGTCAACCGGTCAGGCAGATAGACTGCAATTTCGAGGCATGGCGGCAACTTAGTGCCGACTGGGGACTATGAAATGACTGTTACGCTGCCAGACACAATGCTGGCGATGGGCTTTGATGCGCCCGGCGGACCCGACGTGCTGCGGCCCGAGACAGTGCCAGTGTCACGGCCCGGCCCGGGCGAAGTGCTGATCAAGGTCGCATTCGCCGGGGTTAACCGCCCCGACGTTGCTCAGCGCCAAGGTCTTTATCCGCCGCCAGCGGGCGCATCGCCGATCCCCGGGCTGGAGATTGCTGGGGAAGTTGTGGCGCTCGGAGCGGGCGTCGATGCGGCGCTGCTTGGTCACCGGGTCTGCGCTCTGGTGGCAGGCGGCGGCTATGCCGAATACTGCCTTGCCGATGCGCGCCATTGCCTGCCCGTGCCAGCCGGACTGCCGCTGGATCAAGCTGCTGCGCTGCCCGAAACCCTGTTCACCGTATGGCACAATGTGTTTGAGCGCGGCTGGGCGAAAGAAGGCGAAACGATCCTCGTTCACGGCGGCACCAGCGGCATCGGCACCATGGCCATCTCGCTGGGCAAATTGTTTGATATTGCCGTGATTGTCACTTGTGGCGGCGCGGAAAAATGCGCCCGCGCGGTTGAACTGGGCGCGGCCCATGCGCTTGATTACAAGCGCCATGACTTCGTCGAGGAAGTGGCACGGATCACTGGCGGCAATGGCGTAAATCTGGTGCTCGATATGGTTTCGGGCGACTATGTGCCGCGTAATCTCAAATGCCTTGCCGAGGACGGTCGCCATGTCACGATTGCCGTGCAGGGCGGTATGAAGGCAGAGCTCAACATGGCCGTGGTGATGAGCCGCCGCTATATGCTGACCGGCTCGACCCTCCGTCCCAGATCGGCGCAATTCAAGGCGTTGCTGGCGCAGGAAATTTCCGTGAATGTCTGGCCCCTGGTCGCCGACGGCAGGCTGCGCCCGGTGATGGACCGTGCGTTTTCCCTCGCCAATGCTGCCGCCGCGCACGCGCGGATGGAGGCAGGCGAGCATGTCGGGAAAATAGTGCTGCAAATCGGATAGTGACGCGCGCCTTGCCGTTTTCGCGGCAATGGCCTAGAGACTTATCCGCAAGGCCGCTCCGCAAGGGGCGGCCCTTATATTTTGTGCTGGAGATTTCGCGTGACTCAACCCGCCCCGCTGATGCCGCATGCCACTGCCTCGTGGTTGGTCGATAACACCGCGCTGACCTTTGAGCAGATCGCGGAATTCTGCGGCTTGCATATCCTCGAAGTGAACGCGATGGCCGACGATCTGGCCGCTAGCAAATTTACCGGACGCGATCCGGTGCGTTCGGGCGAACTGACCATGGCTGAAATCGAAAGGGGTCAGGATGACGCCACCTATTCGCTCAAGATGCAAAAAGCCCCGGTCAATGTCAGCCGCACCAAGGGCCCGCGTTACACGCCGGTTTCCAAGCGGCAGGACAAGCCCGATGGCATCGCGTGGATCATTCGCAACCATCCCGAAATCTCCGACGCACAGATCGGCAAGCTAATTGGCACCACGCGCAACACCATCACCGCGATTCGGGATCGCAGCCATTGGAACATCACCAACATTCAGGCGAAAGATCCCGTGACGCTGGGCCTGTGTTCACAGCGCGAGCTTGACGGTATCGTTGCCAAGGCCGCCAAAAAGGCTGGGCTTGAAGATCTGGCGGGTGATGACGCGCGGCTGGGTGATGACCGGGAAGCCCTCATCGAAGAATTGCGCGCCGAGCGTGACGCCGCGACCAAGCTGGCCGGCGAAGTCGCACAGGAGGCCGAAGCCGCTGCCTGGCTTGAAGCCAAACGTGCCGCCGAAGCGGCTGGCGAGGGCGAAGTCGCCAGTTGATTTATTCCAATCCGATCTTGCTCTGACGGGCGAGAGCGGGCAAACTCGCTTACATGGATGTAAGTAAAGTTCGGGAGCCGTGGCACGCGCACTATGCGCATCCGTGCGCGTGGGATCAGCAATTTCCACCGCTGGCCGCGACCGAGATGTTCGCCGCCAGTGTTGCTGCCCACCCCGAAAGCCCGCTCAGCGACTTCAATGGCCGCGTGACAAGCTATGGCGAGGCCATGGCCGAGGCGCGCGCTTTTGCCGCTGGGCTGCAAGCAATGGGCGTCGAAAAGGGGGACCGCGTTGGACTGTTCCTGCCCAATGTGCCCGTTTACCTCTCGGCCTATTTCGGAGCGATGCTGGCGGGCGCAACGGTGGTCAATTTTTCGCCGCTCTATACCGCAGCAGAACTGGAGGCGCAGGTTGCTGATTCGGGCGCGCGGTTGCTGGTTACCATCGACAGTTCGGCGCTCTTGCCTACTGCGCTCAAGGTGCTGCGCGGATCGGCGCTCGAAACGCTGATTGTTGCCAACCTCGCCGATATGTTGCCCCGGCTACAGAGCATCGGTCTGCGGCTGCTTCGCCGCAACCAACTGACCCCGATACCTACCGCGCCAGATATTCGGCGCTGGCGCGAGGTCTTGTTGCGCTCGGCACCTCGCCCAGTCGACATCGACCCGCTGCATGATCTCGCCCTGCTGCAATATACCGGCGGCACCACGGGTACGCCCAAAGGGGCGATGCTCACGCACCAGAACCTCACGGCCAATGCCCGGCAGGTCCAGTCGATTGACCCCCATCAGGGCGAGCGCGATGTCATCGTTGGCGTGCTGCCGTTTTTCCATGTCTTCGCCAATGCCTGCGTGCTCAACCGCACCGTACTCAACGGCGGTTGTATCGCCATGTTGCCGCGCTTTGACGCCGGGCAATGCCTGGCCACGCTGGCGCGCACCCGCGCCACCGCGATGCCGGGCGTGCCGACGATGTATCAGGCGTTGCTCGATCATCCTGATCTGGCGCGCACCGATTTTTCTTCGCTGCGTGTGTGCATTTCTGGCGGTGCGCCGCTGCCACTGGCGGTCAAGCAGCGCTTTGAGGCGGCCACCGGGGCAAAACTGGTCGAAGGCTATGGTCTGACGGAAACCTCAGGCGTCGTTTCGAGCAATCCTTACGAGGGCGAGGAGCGCCCGGGCACTATTGGCCAGCCAGTCCCTGCCACCCGGCTGCGCCTGCTGGACAAGGAAAATCCGGCTTTGCCCGCCCCCCCCGGCGAGCCGGGCGAACTTGCAATTCTCGGCCCACAGGTAATGCAGGGCTATTGGAACCGGCCGCAGGCAAATGACGAAGAATTTGTCGAGCTGGACGGCGAGCGCTGGCTGCGCACCGGCGACGTCGCGACAATCGATGCGCATGGCTATGTCCAGATTGTTGACCGGATCAAGGACATGATCGCGGTCGCCGGGTTCAAGGTGTTTCCCAGCCAGATCGAAGCGATCCTGCTCAAGCATCCGGCAGTCAAAGAAGCCTTGGTGATTGGCGTGCCGGATGACTATCGCGGCGAAGTACCGCGCGCTTACGTCACCTTGATGGCTAATGCGCAGGAAGACGGCCCGGCGCTGGCAGTCTGGCTGAACCCGCAGATGGGCAAGCATGAGCGGGTCGACGCAGTGGTTGTACGCGAGACACTTCCCAAGACCATGGTTGGCAAACTGGATCGCAAGGCCCTGCGCGCTGAGGTTGCAGCGGCAAGTTAGCCGCAGATCAGGCCGCGCCGCTGGCCAATGTCAGCAGTGGCTCGCCTGAACCCTCTCCCATACCGTTCAGGGCCAGCGACGGTTCTAGCAGCATGGCTCCGCGCACCGACAGTCGTCCATCGACTTTCGCACCGGGTTCTATGGTCAGCGAATCGTATTGAACATCGCCGTGGATCCTGGCCGACTTGAGGATCACCAGATCTCCAGCCGAGATTGTGCCGCGAACCGTTCCTGCCAGCCGCGCGCTTTGCACTTTGACTGCTCCGACAATTTCGCTGCTTTCGCCCTGGATGAGCGAGGCGCAGGTGATGTCACCCTCGACCCGGCCATTAACATGCAAATCGGCTGCGGCGGAGATATCGCCCTTGATTGCGGTGTCTGCACCAAGGATCGAGAAGCTGGGAGCGCCTGACATCGTGCTTCTAGCGGCTTGCCGGGAAAGCTGCGGCGGATTTGGCACCTTCTTCGAAAACATGGCTACGTGCCTCCAGGAAGGGTCGTGGATTGACCGGGCGGTCGTTTATCCGGACCTCGAAATGCAGATGCGGCCCGGTCGAGCGGCCGCTGTTGCCAATTGCACCAATGGTCTGGCCGGGCGAGACCGACTGGCCAACGCTAGCGCGGTAGGCAGACATGTGGGCATAGCGCGTTAACAGACCATTGCCGTGATCAATCTCGATGCAATTGCCATAGCCGCTGCGGACCCCGGCAAAGCTGATCACGCCTTTGGCAGCGGCATAGATCGGCGCGCCATAAGCGCCTTTGAAATCGAGGCCAGCGTGCATGGCCCCTGCGCCAGTGAACGGATCGGCGCGGTATCCGAAACCAGACGACATCGATTCGAGGCTGGCGGGCAGATAGCGGGGAACCCCGGCAAGGCCGCGCTGCAACATCGACATGCGCGCCAGGCTGAGGCCCAGCCGCTGGAACCGGGGGTCAGTGCTGCCGTTGGCTGAAGTTGCCAGCGTGATCAGCGGACCACCCTGTGCGGTGCGATCATCAAGCGTGAGCAGCATGGCTTCCGGGTTGAGGCCAAGCTGGCGAATCTCCTGTGCGGCGCGGGCGGCGCGGCGGTCGGCCATGCGGGTCAGCCGTTCGACAAAGGCGAGTTGGCGCGCCTCGATATGGGCAAGTCCGGCAGCTTCGGGCACGGCGGCGCTGACCTTGTCGATCGTGCGGGCGGCCTCGCTGCGGCTGTCGGATACGGTTTCGCCGGGCTGCTCATCATCGGGCAGCGTGCCGACGTGCGCCTCGACCAGCTTTTCAATGGCTTCCTGCCGCCGGGCAAGATCGCCGGCTACCGTATCGAGGCCCTTGCGATAGGCACCAACCCGGGTTTCCGCACTGACGACCTGCGCCTCGCGGTTGAGCAGCGCCAGCCGATCGCGTGTTGAAATATATTGAGAAATCGCCATTGCCGCCATCGAGCCCAGCCATACCAGCAGCATTAACGCAGTCGCAGCAGCGGCAACCAGCTGCAAGCGCGAGGAAATTTTGATGAAACGGACATGGCCCTGCGACCGCATAAAGAATTCGCGATCAGGGAACCAGATCCGCAGGTGATCCTGCCAACCGCCAGCAGCGCTAACTTTCAAGACGACCCCACAGTGCAACTATTATTGCGAGGGGTGCGAATAGCAGCGGGTTTGCATGCTGGCGAATCTGACAGGGGATAGGTGTTTCGATTCACGGCGAGTCGAAAGAGTCGCGGGATGAAGTGTTCAACCAACATGGAACTTGTTCATTCTGGCGAACAACTTTGCTGACAGACCGATTCGCGGCGACGCTGAAAGCCCTGTCGTGACAAGACTTCGCGCGGGTGGTAGCAAAGCGCCATGTCTGCACAGAACCGTGTTCCGGAATTGAACTCTGAATCGCCTGCCGAAGTCATCGGTCGCCTTGCGCGTGCGGGCCGCACGGCACAGCGGCAACTCGCCGGAATGAGCGACGCTGCCAAAGCTGCCGCCTTGTGCGCTGCCGCTGCAGCATTACGCGGCGCGGAGGCCGAAGTGCTTGCCGCCAATGCACGAGATGTTGCGGCGGGTGAAGCCAATGGGCTGACCAGGGCCTTGCTTGACCGGTTGCGGCTCGATCCTGCCCGCCTGGCAGCAATCGCTGATGCGGTTGATCAGGTCGCGGCGCTGCCCGATCCGGTGGGCGAAGTGATTGACCGAAGCAGCCGCCCCAATGGGCTTGAACTGGCGCGGGTGCGCGTTCCCATCGGACTGATCGGCATCATTTATGAAAGCCGCCCGAATGTCACTGCCGATGCCGCTGCCCTGTGCCTGCGTTCGGGCAATGCCGCGCTGCTGCGCGGTGGCAGCGAGGCGGTGCATTCTAACCGGGCGATCCACGCTGCTCTTACCACGGGTCTGGTTGCTGCGGGCGCGCCTGCCGAGGCAATCCAGCTGGTCCCGACGCAGGACCGCGCAGCAGTAGGCGCAATGCTCGCCGCCGCCGGGCTTATCGATATGATCGTGCCGCGCGGCGGCAAAAGCCTCGTCGCGCGGGTGCAAGCCGACGCGCGGGTGCCCGTGCTCGCCCATCTCGATGGCATCTGCCACACCTATATTCATGCGGCCGCCGATCCGGAGATGGCACGCGCGATTGCGCTCAACGCAAAGATGCGTCGCACAGGTATTTGCGGCGCGATGGAAACGCTGCTGCTCGATGCGCAATTTCCCGCCAATGCCGAGGTTGTTGCGGCGCTTGTCGAAGCCGGATGCGAGCTGCGCGGCGATGCGCGCGCGCGCGCCATAGATCCCCGTGTGCTCATGGCCAGCGCCAACGACTGGGACACTGAATATCTCGATGCGATTCTTTCAGTGGCCGTCGTCGATGGTCTGGACGACGCGCTGGCGCACATTGCACGGCATTCTTCGGCGCATACTGAAGCTATCATTACCGAGGACAATGCTGCCGCCGAACGGTTCCTTGCCGAAGCCGACAGCGCCATTGTCATGGTCAACGCCTCAACCCAATTTGCCGACGGCGGCGAGTTCGGGCTGGGTGCAGAGATCGGCATTGCCACCGGACGACTGCACGCGCGCGGTCCGGTCGCGCTTGAAGGCCTGACCACCTACAAATGGCAGGTGCGCGGCAGCGGGCAAACGCGGCCCTGACCGGCATGCTCGCAAGGCGTATCGGCCTGTTGGGCGGCAGCTTCAATCCAGCGCACGGCGGGCACCGGCGGATCTCATTGTTTGCCCGAAAAGCACTGGCGCTCGATGAGGTGTGGTGGCTGGTCTCCCCCGGAAATCCTTTGAAACCCGCCGCTGGTATGGCGCCGCTGGCCTCGCGCCTTGCTTCTGCAAGAAGGATGTCCCGCCGTGCGCCGATCCGCGTGACCGCAATCGAACGCGAGCTGGGCACCCGCTATACAATTGATTCACTGCGCAAGATCGTCCGCCGTTATCCGAAATGCCGCTTTGTCTGGCTGATGGGTTCGGACAATCTGGGGCAGTTTACCCGCTGGAAAAACTGGCGCGGGATCGCGAAATTGATGCCGATTGCGGTTATTGCGCGTCCGGGCTATGATGCCCGCGTTCTCGCGAGTCCCGCGATGGCCTGGCTCAGGCGTTACCGCAAACCTGATTCCAGTATCCGCAGCCGGTCTCGATGGAGCGCACCCGCGCTGGTCACTTTGCGTTTCGACCCTGACAGCCGTTCGGCCAGCGCGATTCGCCGCGCCGATCCCGACTGGGCCAGCCGCTTGGCAACGGGGGGCTTGCGCGATCAAGTGACCCATCGCCCGATAGCACCGGACGCGGCATGACCGCCGTTTTGACCCCACTCTTTTTCGATACTCGATGCTGCGCGTTCGTTGACGCGTCCGGCCTCACAGGAGCTAGATAGACTTTGATGACGCAGCCCCAATCCAATACTCCGGCCGAACCTCCGGTGTCGCCAATCGCGGGAATCGTCAGTGAGCCCGGCTCTCTTCACGAACTGGTGCTGCAGTCGCTCGACGACGATCAGGCGCAAGATGTTGTGTCGATTCCACTCGATGGCAAAAGCACGATTGCCGATCACATGATCATAGCGTCAGGCCGGTCAAACCGGCAGGTTGCGGCGATTGCGCAGAAGCTGGCCGAGCGGGTCAAGCATGGCGGTTTTGGCAATGCACGCATCGAAGGCTTGCCCGCTGCTGACTGGGTGCTGGTGGATGCCGGGGATGTCATCTGCCACGTGTTCCGCCCTGAAGTGCGCAGTTTCTATAATCTTGAGCGCATGTGGGCTTTCGGCGACAGCAGTTTTGACGGCGCCTGACGGCGCAATTCCGCGATGCGCCTGCATGTAATCGCGCGCGGCAAGATTGGCCGCAGCGCTGAAAGTGAACTGGCCGAGCGCTATGCCAAGCGGCTTGCCTGGCCGTTCAAACTGACCGAACTGCCCGATAGTGGCGGTACCGTGCCGCCACCGCTGACGCCTGCGCGCAACGTTTTGCTTGATGAGCGCGGGCGCCTGCTCAGCTCTGAAGAGTTTGCCGAAATGCTTGGCGGCTGGCGCGATTCCGGCATTCGCGAGGCGCGGTTTCATCTGGGTGCTGCCGATGGGCATGGTCCGGTAGTGCGCGATAGTGCCGACCTGCTGCTCGCTTTTGGGCCGATGACCTGGCCGCATATGTTGGCGAGGGCGATGCTGATGGAGCAATTGTGGCGCGCGACCAGCATTCTTGCTGGCCATCCCTATCACCGTTCGGGATAAGGCGCCCACAATGTTCCGCTTCCTGCGCCTTTTCCTGCCCGCACTGCTGCCCTTTGCGGCAGTAGCAGCGACTGCGCAGACGGCGATGCTTTATGATGATCCCGCCGAAATCGGCCGCGCGCTGAGCGAGGCCCAGCGTGAAGGCGCGGCGGCAAAAGTGCGTGCCGAAAAGCTTGAGGCCGAAGCGCGCGTAGCAACCGAGGCCGCCAGCAAGACCGCGCGCGAGGCCGCCGGGATTGCCGCTCGAATCCAGCAAGCCGAAGCCGATATTGCTGCCGATCAGGCACGAATCGGGCTTATCGAGCAGCAACGCAGGGCCCTGCGCGGCAGACTGGCCGAAAAGCAGCGCCCGGTAGTGCGGCTTACGGCTTCGCTCCAGCGGCTCGCCCGCCGACCGCCAATACTCTCAATGCTGCGCCCGGGGTCGCTCCGCGAAGCCATGTACCTGCGCGCAATTCTGGCGACGATGCTGCCTGAGGTTGAGCGGCGCACAGCCTCGCTTCGTGATGAGCTCAAGCGCGCACAGGTGTTGCAGGAGCAGGCGCAGCTGGCAGTGGCCGGATTGCGCAAGAGCCAAGGAGATTTCACCAAGCGGCGGCAGACACTTGCCGCACTTGAAACACGCCAGCGTCTGACCTCGCGGTCCGTCAGCGGAATTGCCGACCGGGAAGCCGAGCGCGCGCTGGCCCTCGCCGAGCGCACCCGCGATCTTGACGCGTTGACCGATACGATCGGCAAGGCGGGCAAGTTGCGTAGCGAGTTGGCGGCGTTGTCCGGTCCGGTCCTGCGCCCCGCCCAGCCCGAAACCGCGCAAGTCGGCGAAGTAATAGCGCCTAGTGCCGCGCCACCTGCTGGCCTTCCGGTCTATGTGATGCCCGCATCGGGCCGGTTGGTTGCGGGCTTTGGCGAGACCCAGCAAGGCCTGCCAAGCTCGCGCGGGATTGTGCTGGCAGTGCGTCAGAACGCGCAGGCGGTTGCGCCTGCGCCGGGCCGCGTGGTTTTTGCCGGGCCCTACCGCGGCTATGGCAGCATCGTGATTATCGAGCATGACGGCGGCTGGACGTCACTGGTGACCGGCCTCGCCCAGCTCGATACGCGGGTCGGGGACAGTCTGCTTGCGGGATCGCCGCTCGGAATTGCCGGGCCAGGCCGCCCGCTGCTGACGCTGGAACTGCGGCGCAGCGGCGTGCCGGTTAATCCTCTGGATTACATTCGCGCGCTATGAACCATCTGTCATCTGGCGTTCGTCGTCACACAGCGGTAGATCAATTGTCAGAATTCAGGAAAGTCGACGGTCGATGAAACTTGCACCTTATTCGCGCGCGGCGCTTCTAGCCGGAACCCTGGCGCTGCTGCCTGCGACCACTGCCGGGCTTGCCGCGGTGGATTCGCGCACCGGTCCGCAATTCGGCAAACTGGTTGCGGTCTATCAGCTGATCAAAGCCAATTATGTCGAGCCTGTCGATGACGACAAGCTGCTGAAAGGCGCCATCGACGGCATGTTGTCGAGCCTTGATCCGCATAGCTCCTATCTCGATGGATCAAGCCTTCAGCGGCTGGAAACGATGATCGACGGCAAGTATTCGGGGCTTGGCCTGTCGGTGGTGATGGATGACGGCGCAGTGAAAGTGGTTTCGCCGATGCGCGGTAGCCCGGCGGAAAAAGCCGGGCTCAAGCCGGGCGATTTCATCACGCATCTTGATGGCAAGCTGCACTATGGCGGCGATATCGACGAGGCAGTGGCCAAGATGCGCGGTGAAGCGGGCACTGCGATTCGTCTGACCATATTCCGCCCGGGCCGCGAAGAACCGTTCGATGTCACCGTGACGCGCGGGGTGATCGATCTGAAGCCGGTAACCTCCAAGGTCGAAGGTTCCATCGGTATCATCTCGGTCAATGAATTTTCTCGCAATGTCGGCAGCGAAGTCAATGCCGCGATTCAGGCGATGCGAGCAGCGCCGGGCGCGCGGATCAGCGGCTTGGTGCTCGATCTGCGCTCAAACCCGGGCGGCTCGCTTGACGAGGCGGTGGCGCTTTCGGATCTGTTCCTCACATCGGGCAATATCGTCTCGCAACGCGGCCGGATCGCCAGCGAGAACGAATATTACCGCGCCGAATCGATGATTCGCGGCGACGGTGCGCGCGGGCTGCCCGTGATCGTGCTGATTGACGCGGGCAGCGCCTCAGCTTCGGAAATCGTCGCAGGCGCATTGCAGGACAACAAGCGCGCGGTGATCATGGGCGAGCGCAGCTTTGGCAAAGGCTCGGTCCAGCAGATGATCAGCCTTGACCGGACCAGCGCGATCAAGATCACGACTGCGCGGTATTATACCCCCTCAGGCAAATCGGTGCAGGAAGGCGGGATCGAGCCTGACATCCGCGTGCCGCAATTGAGCGATCCCGATGCGCGAAAACGGTCGGAACGCACCATGCGGGAGAGCGATCTGCGCGGACACCTGATCAACGAGATCAGCCTCGATGAAAAGCAGCTCGAAACCGACAAGCAGGATGACCCCCGCTTCAAGATGACTGCCGCCGAGATTCAGGCGAAGGGGATCAAGGACTTCCAGCTCTATTACGCCATCGAAACGCTGCGCCGCACCGCGCCTGCGGCGGCGGTCGCGCGGCGGCCCTAGGCAGATGGAAGCCGTTATGGCGCAGCGCTTGGCGCGCACGCTGGCGTGGCTGGTGCCACTGGCGCTGCTTGGCGGGGCTTATGTCTCGCAATATGTCTTCGGGCTGTATCCCTGCGAAATGTGCTGGTGGCAGCGCTACGCCCATTTTGCCGCGCTGGCCTTGGGGATCGCGGCATGGCTACGGCCAACAGCGATGTGGCTGACCTTGCTGGCCGGGGCGGCGATTGCTTTTGCCGGGTTGCTTGGCCTCTTTCATGCCGGCGTCGAATATGGTTGGTGGCAGGGGCTGACTGCCTGCTCGACGGTGCTCGGATCGGGCGGCGATCCGCTTGAGGCGATCATGAATGCGCCGCTGGTCCGCTGCGATGTCGCGCCGTGGAGCCTGCTGGGCATTTCGCTCGCCGGGTGGAATTTTCTGTTCTCGTTCGCCGCAGCACTGGCGATATTCGTGCTGCTGGCGCGCGGTCGCACAAGGACTGGATGATGGCCAAGGACACCGCAAGTATGCTCCGCGTTGATCAGGCGGGCGAATATGGTGCGACGCGGATCTATGCCGGGCAACTGGCCGTGATGGGTTCCCGTGCGCCCGGGTCGGCCGAGATCGGCGAGATGGCCCGGCAGGAGGCCGCGCACCTCGCCAAATTCAATGCGCTGCTGGCCAAGCGCCGGGTCCGCCCGACTGTGCTGCAACCGGCATGGCATGTCGCAGGCTATGCGCTTGGTGCCGCCTCGGCCTTGCTCGGGCCCAAGGCGGCCATGGCCTGCACCGCGGCGATCGAGGAAGAAATCGACCGGCACTATACGGCGCAGCTGGAGAAACTCGGCGATAGCGATCCCGAGCTTTCCGGCACGATTGGCGAATTCCGCGACGATGAACGTGAACACCGGCAGACGGCGCTGGATGCAGGCGCCGAACAGATGCCACTCTATCCGCTGTTCTCCGGCGCGATCCGCCTTGGCTGCCGGATCGCGATCCGTCTGTCCGAAAAAATCTAGCTGTTCGGCGGAGCAATCGCCGCTTCACCTGTCATTCAGCGCGTGGTGGCCTATATCGGCAGAGTGAAGCGCAAGGAGTTTCGAACATGCCGCGCCTGTTAATTGCTGCCAGTGCCTTGATTCCCGCCGCCATGCTGTTTGCCGCCCCCGTTCTGGCGCAAGGTGCTGAGGAGCGGGTCAATCAGCTGATCGTTTATGGCGCGGACGCCTGCCCGCAATCGACGGACAATGAAATTACCGTCTGCGCGCGCAAGGATGAAAGCGAGCGTTACCGGATACCCGAGGGCCTCCGCGAAACCTTTTCGCCGCAGAACGACGCATGGAACAACCGCGTGCTCGCATAC
>JANPPM010000112.1:0-14985 GCA_031428495.1 Novosphingobium sp. | reverse complement strand
CGATCTGAGCAAGGAGCACTACGGGATACACGGTACGCCGCATCCCGAGACAATCGGACGCGCGCAAAGCCATGGCTGCGTCAGGCTGACCAATTGGGATGCCGCACGGTTGGCGCAGATGGTTTCGTCAGATACGCAGGTCTTGTTCGAGGCCTGAACGGACTAAGCAGGTCACAGTCCCCGCGTCTCGTCCTCCTTGGACGAACGCAGGACTGCGCGACCGGCGAACCACAAGCCGACGCCAATGAGGAGTGGTATTCCGCCGAAAATCAGCGCCGGCGGGATAACCGACATTGTTTCCTGCGCGCTCGGCGATCCGCCCAAGGTAGTTCCGACGACTAGCAGCGTACACAGCCCGCTCAATCCCGCAACAATGATGCCGCAGCCCAGCATCAGCGATCCGAACAGTTTTTGCATCTGCCCCCCTATCTAGTAGTGCTCTAGTCGCGGTGTGCCGGGTCACTGCGCTGGATATAAAGGCCTGCACCGAACAAGGCGGCTCCGAGTAGAAAGCCGCCCGCCAGTGCAGCGACAAATCCGCCTGCGCCGGTTAAACCGCCAGATCCAAGCGCTCCTAGACCAAGAAACAGCATCGCGCACAGGCCAAGGGTTCCGGCGATCAGTACCCCAACTGCCATCAGGATCGCGCCCAAAACCTGCCGCATTATCCGCGCCTTCCCGCAGCCAGCGCGCGGTGCTTCGCCACCACGCCCGCGCCTTCCGCGCCCTCGCGGTAAAAGGTGTTGTAAGTGTCGAACGGAATGATCTGGCCATCGCCAGTGATGAAATGAACACAGCTGCGCTTCACTGTGGCGAGGTCGAAATTATAGCGGTCGAGGAATTGCAGGATCACCACGCGGAAGCTGTTGGCATAGCTCAGTTCCTGCGGGACCATCGCTTGCGGCAGGCAACACAGCAGGCCCGCCAGCTTTTCCTCGGTATTGCACTGGGTCGTCGCCAGCGACAGCAGATCGAGGATGCTGGTGCGCAGCGCCGGATAGGCCTCGTAGCTGATCGTATTGGGCCCTTGCAGCACCAGATCGCGCGGCAGCAGCGACGTGATCGGGGTGACTTCGGTTCCCCCGCGCAGGCCATAGCCGATGCAGATCTGATCGGGGTTGCAGGGCAGGGGGATCATATCTTCCAGCCCGAACACGCCGGACTTCGTAACTTCACGGCGAATTTGTGTCAGGATCACCCGGTTCTCGCGCGGATCGAAACCATCGTTGCGTCCGGCATCCTGCACTGGCTGGAAAGTGACCCCGCGAACGCAGTTCCAGGTAAGGGCATGGCGGACAATATCGGCAACCTCGCCATCATTCACACCGCGCTTTACGACTGCGACCAAAGTGGTTGAAAGATTTACCCGTTCCAGTTCCTCAAGCGCCTGCTGGCGGATGCGCGATAGTTTGGCGCCGCGCAGGTCCATCAGCGCTTCGTCATTCATCGAATCGAACTGGAGATAGACCTCAAGCCGCGGTGCATAGCTGGCGAGGCGTTCAACGAAGGCGCGGTCCTGCGCGATGCGGACCCCGTTGGTGTTGATCATCACGTGCCGGATCGGCCGCGCCTTTACCAGGTCGAGCACTTCGAAGAATTGCGGGTGGATGGTCGGCTCGCCGCCGGAAATCTGGACCAGATCGGGCTCGCCCTCACTGGCCACCAGCGCATCGAGCATGGCTGCGATCTCTGATAACGGGCGGTGGCTGCCGTGCAGGTCCGCCGCATTAGCGAAGCACACCGGGCAGGCGAGATTGCAGGCCTGGTTGATCTCGACGATGGCGAGGCAGGAGTGCTGTTCATGATCGGGGCACAGCCCGCAATCGAAGGGGCAGCCCGCCTCGGTGCGGGTCTGGGTTTGCAATGGCCGGTCACCGGGCTTGAGCCACAATTTCTGCTGTCGCCAATATTCGATATCGTCGCTGATCAGCACTTTCTGCACGCCGTGACTGAAGCAGCGCTTGAGGTAGTAAACCTTGTCGTCTTCGATGATCACTTTGGTGGCGACGGGCTCAAGGCAGGTCTCGCACAGCGATGTCGTCTGGTCGTGGAAGATATAAGGCGCGGCCTTGCGTAAATTCTCGTCAGCCGATTGCGCCACGCTCAGTACCGCCGCGTCGCCACCAGACAATTCCATAGACCGCAAACCCTAGCATGAGCAGGTGGAACAGATTCAGCGGCCCGATCAAACTGGGATAGGGCTTGAAAAACTCCCACACGAAGCGCTGCGCAGCATAGAAGATTATCAGCGCATGGAAAGCGTGCGCCTGCGTCCACCTGGCTTCACGCTTCCTCGCGGCAATGAACAGGGCAGCGAACAGCGCCATGGAGAGAGATTCGTAGAGCTGGACCGGATGGCGGCCCAGATGATCGCCCAAATTGACCGCCCATGGCAAGCTGGTTCGCGCACCATAGGTGAAGTCTGGCAGGCCCGAAAACAGACAGCCAAGCCGCCCCAGCGCGATGCCGACCGCCAAGGGGAGAACGAATGCGCTACCCGTCGATTGCCGGACCCCGTGCCGCCATTTCCACAGCTCGACCGCGATTATCCCTCCGGCTAGCGCACCCGCGATAGAATGCGATGGCGCGGTGGCAATCGAACGCAGGCTGTTGGCCGATCCGAGTAGCCATGCTCCGGCGAGTGCGCCTAGCGCCAGACTGATATGATAGGAAGTCGTCGTCACCCGTGCGAGCTGCTCTGCCGCTTCGGGCCAGCGGCCATATTGCCACCGCGCTGCCAATGCCGCGCCGCTCCACGCCGCAATATCGCCGAGAGAGTGCGCCCACCAGGCTGTCGGCAGATCAATCATCGCGCGCGCTCTTGCATATTGCGCCATTGCCACGGATGGTGGCGCGCCGGAAGGTGCAAGGCATCACGGGACAGGCGGCCGCACAGGGCTGCAACGGAGAGAACAGTCGATGCGATCGAGCCACAATGCCATCATTGCCGCTGTCTTCACCGTTGAGGTCTGCGCCACTTTTGAAACGTCGATGCTCTATGCCGCGCTGCCAACTCTGATCAGGCAATTCGGCGATCCGATCATGGCGGGTTGGCTGGTAACAATGCACATGCTGATCGGCACGGTTGCCTGCGTCGTTGCGGGGCGGCTGGGTGACATGTTCGGGCGGCGGCGGGTGATGCTGCTGTTGTTGCTGGTGGCGACGGTGGGTTCGGTGCTGAGCGCCGTGACGACCAATTTCCCGCTCGTCCTGTTCGGGCGGGCACTGCAAGGATTTGCAACCGCTGCAATCCCCTTGTCTATTGGCATCCTGCGCGAAAATTTGCCCGAAAAACGACTGCCGGTCGCGGTTGGTCTGATGACCACGGCGCAGGGCATGGGAGTCGCCGTCGGGCTGGTGCTGGGAGGGGTCATTATCGACAATCTAAACTGGCATTGGCTGTTCGTGATTTCAGGCGTGCTGTTGATATTCGCCTACGCGGCAGTGCGGCTTATCGTTCCTGCGCATCCTGGCACGCCGCCAACGCAGAAGATCGATTGGATCGAGGGGCTGCTGCCCGCCCCGGCAATCGGCGCAGTCCTGCTAGGGCTGTCGTTGACCAAGACTTATGGTTGGTTCGATCCGCGCTGTTATGCCTTGATCGCTTTCGGGGCGGTTTTGATGGGCCTTTGGGCACGGCGCAGCCTTGCCGCGCGCGAACCGTTTATCAACCTTCGGCTCTTGGCGGACCGCAATATCGCGGTGGCCAATCTTGCTGCGGTGTTGCTGGGTCTGGGCAGCGCGCAGATCGTGTTCGTCTTTTCGACCTATATGCAGGCCCCGGCGTGGACCATGGCGGGACTGGGCTTTACGGCGACACTGGCGGGCTTTGCCAAGCTGCCATCAAACGTTCTGTCGTTCCTCGGCGGGCCGCTCTCGGGTTGGCTGGCGCAGAAGTATTCGGTGCGGCTGCCGATTATCATTGGCGGCTTGATGGCCGCTGTGGGCTGGGTGGCAGGGATGAGCTTGCCGAGCACATTGGGCGCAATGATCGCGCTTTTGTGCCTTATTTCGTTCGGAACCACGCTGCTCAATGCCGCTCTGCCGATCGTGATTGTCGGGGCTGCACCTGCGGACCGCACCAGCGAGGCGATTGGCGCGATGTCCGTGATTCGCGGAATGTGCGCAGCAGTTGGCACTCAGATGATCGCGGTAGTGCTGGCATCTGACATGGTCATCGCGCCGATGGGCGGCGCGTCGTTTCCCTCACCCGATGCTTACCGGTTGACCATGGTTGTGATTGCCATGCTGTCTGTGGCGGCCGGACTTAGCGGCTTGCTGTTGGCAGTGCGCAAGCGTGAGCCTGCGCCCGTGTTGGCAGAGCAGTAGCCGGTTCGGCTAACCCGCTTATCGCACTCTCGGCCCGCCAAATGG
The DNA here is from genome assembly GCA_031428495.1 of Novosphingobium sp. GTDB lineage: Bacteria > Pseudomonadota > Alphaproteobacteria > Sphingomonadales > Sphingomonadaceae > Novosphingobium. The sequence continues at coordinate 10,611 of JANPPM010000112.1, read as the reverse complement.
CAGCGGCGGGGGAGGACGGCGATGTCCGCGTGGCAACTGCGCCTGGAAGGCACGGCCGCAATGCTCGACGCAGTACGGGAACCCCGGGTTCACCTTTTCACCGCAGAAATGGAAATCCGCCTCGCCCGGATGGCCCATCGGCCAGCGGCATATCCGGTCATTCAGATCAAGCAGGCTGACCTTGTCCGCAATGTCGGGGCTGGGCTTGGCCGGAACCAGACGGCGCGGCGGCGCGGGCGGGATCGGTGCCTGCTGATCGCCGGGGCCCTGACGCAGAAAGCCGCCGGGGCCGACCGAGACGATCCTTGGCTGCGGCTTGGTTGTCTGGCCGGGGATGAGTGGGATTGACGGCGTAACCGACGGCGAAGCAACCGGCGGCGCAGAGGGCGCGGCGCGGGGCGGGGCGGGCGGCGCGCTGCGCACCGGCTCGGCCACCGGCTTGACGACGCGCACAGCGGGTTCCGGCTTCTCGTTGGCCTTGACCGGCGAGGGGCGTGCCTTCAGCCCCAGCCGGTGTGCCTTGCCGATCACCGCATTACGGCTGACGCCGCCAAGCTCGTCAGCGATCTGACTGGCAGTCGAGCCGCCTTCCCACATCTTGGTGAGGGTTTCGATCCGTTCGTCGGTCCAGCTCATGCATATTCCATTCGGTGTTGTGTGCCCATCGCTGCAGGCGACTTGTCACGCGCGTGCGCACCCGATAGTCGCCAGTCCATGGCCAATCAACCCCGCATCCCTGCAAGCGTGACCCGCACATTTCCGGTTCAGGGGGTGCCAGTGATCCAATCAGTCAACTGGATCGGCCTCAAGACGCTCTATATGAAGGAAGTGCGCCGTTTTTTCAAGGTGCAGACCCAGACGATCTGGGCCCCTGCGGCAACAACACTGCTCCAGTTGGTAATTTTCAGTCTGGCACTGGGCGCGGCGGGGCGGGTGGTTCTCGGCGTTCCCTTCGCAACTTTCGTCGCACCCGGGCTGATTGTCATGGGGATGATGCAGAACGCCTTCCAGAATTCGAGCTTCGCATTTCTGTCAGGCAAGATGCAGGGCACTATCGTCGACTACCTGATGCCGCCGCTGTCAGAAGCCGAACTGATGCTGGCGCTGACCGGAGCGGCGGTGACCCGCGCGGTGATGGTCGGCCTGGCGCTGGCATTGCTCATGCTGTTCTGGCCCGGCGTCAGTCTGGCTATGGCGCATCCCTGGGCGGTGGTATGGTTCGGCCTGATGGGCGCGATTTTCCTCGCGCTGCTGGGCCTGCTGTCGTCGATCTGGGCGGAGAAGTTCGATCACAACGCGGCCCTCACCAACTTCTTTGTCACCCCGCTGACGATGCTTTCGGGCACATTCTATGTGATCAGCAACCTTTCACCCGTGTTTCAGATGGTCAGCCGCGCCAACCCGTTCTTCTACGTAATCTCCGGCTTCCGCTTCGGCTTCATTGGCCAGAGCGACATCGGCAGCACCAATGCGGCCGTGATGCACGGCGCGATCGGGCTGGGCCTGTTCAATCTGGCGCTGGGTACGGTGACCTATCTCGTGCTGAAGAGCGGCTGGCGACTCAAGAGCTGACCGACGGCGCGCGGCATTCCCAGTTTGCGGCATCGTTGAAATCAAGCCCCGGCGCCTTCAGCATGGCGCGTTTGGGGTCGGGGCACAGGCGGAACGTCCGGTCGATGCCCTTGGTTGGCGTTATGCGCGGCGCGACAACGGATTCAGGCTCCTTGCCGCTCTCCACCCATTCCGCCAGCGCGTCGACCATCGGATCGACCACATCGGTCGGGCCATTGCCGCCGTCGCAGTGCTGCATTCCGGGCACGAAGAATATCCGCATCCAGTCCTTGGCGGATGGATAGAGCCCGCGCACGGCTTCGTAGCCCTTGAGGTTGTCGAGGTAGGAGTTGGCTTCGTCCGCCGTGCCATGCCAGATCAGGAACTTCGCGCCGCTGGCCGCCAATTTGCTCATGTCGAGGCTATCGGTCGAAACCTCGGTTCCGCCCATTGTTGCCAGGCGGATCAGTTCGGCATCGCTGGTAATCGACGCATAGGACCGGCCGGGTTCCATCACCCGGATATTGGTATCGGCCATGACGTGATAAAATGGCACGCCCATCGCGGCGAGCGCTGAGGTGGTGTGCTGGGTTGTGGCGGGCCACGGCGGGCGCATGGTTCCCGTGAGATACTGGATCCAGCCCGCGACATCGTTGATCGGCCAGCCTGCCTGAATGCCATCGCCATACAGACCCTTGCCGCGCCAGACGCGCGGGGTGGTGATCATGCGGAAGGTGCCGATCTGCGCAGGGGTGAAGCCCTGATCACGCAGGATCTGTTCGTCGAATTGGCCGATGTTGCGGGCATCGTGGATGATCCCGTCCTTGGCCCCGTCGCTTTCATCATAGCGCGCCACGATCGCCTGATGCGTGCGCAACAACAACTCGGGCGGCAGCCATGAATCGGGGTTGTTCTGCATGTGCGCCATGATGCGGTAGAGGTTGGGCTTGAAGGCCGCACCCGGCCAGACCGTGGCGGCGCTGATGAAGCCATCAAAATTCTCGCCGCCAAAGCGGATCGCGTTGCTCATGCCCATTTGCCCGCCGCCCGAGCAGCCTGAAATATAGCGGCCGATTTTCGCGCGGCCGTAATAGGCGCGGGTGATGGCCTGCGTCGCCTCGGCGCTGCTCCGCACGCCGCGCCAGTGAAAGTCCATCAAGCGGGCAGGATCAGCCTTGAAAGTGAAATCCGAAATGGTCTTGGCGCCGGTGCCCGCGTCGCTGCCTGCCTGGGCATAGCCCTTGGCGAGCAGGGTGGGCCGCACGACAGGCAGTTGCCCCGCGCCGCCGCCAACCCCGAGATAAAGGTATCGCCCATTGAACCGGTTGGGCAGCACCAGCATGAAATGCACCCGGTTGGGGCCCGGATTGGTGTTGGTGACATAGCCATGCACACGGCAATTGCCGCCCGATTCGCGTGCGGCGAAGGCGACGGTGGTGTTGGCAGGGGCCATGGCTTGCACCGAGGCCTGATCGCAGGATTCGGATGGCGAAGTGCCCTTTGTCAGGCCATCGATGGGATTGTTCTGCTGGGCAAGCGCAGGGCTTGAAAACATCGCCAGACCGGCGAGCAGTGACCATTTAGGCATCGGGCATCCTCCACTTTTTTTGGAAGCTATGCCTAGTTGGCCCTGCGCTCAAGCCGTCGGTGCGATAATTAGTGCGTTAACCCGCGCCGCAGCGGATAGCGGCCGCCGTCAAAATCCTCAAACAGCTGATCGAGCGAGGGGTGGTCAACCGGTCCGCCTTCGCCGTCTCCCAGAAGGTTCTGCTGGCTGACATAGGCAACATAGCTGCCTTCGCCGTTTTCGGCGAGCAGGTGATAGTAAGGCTGTTCACGCTCGGGGCGCACTTCCGCCGGGATCGACTCGAACCATTCCTCGCTATTGGCGAAGACCGGATCGATATCGAAAATCACCCCGCGAAAATCGTAAACCCGGTGTTTGACGACATCGCCGATAGCAAAGCGCGCCTTCATGCGCAGCGGTGCATCGATCAGCCGTCCGGCCTGCGGGGAGAAGAAGCTGCCACGTTCCATAAGGCGCAATATAGGTTTTGTGCAGCTGCGAAACAAGCACGGCCTTTATGCCGTCCCCGGTGCTATGTTCCAGAAGGGCTTGGCAAGCGCGAAAGCATCGGCTAACCGCCCGCTTCGCGACCGGGACAGGCTGAAACGCTTGCTTCAATGCACTTCACGGAGAGGTGGCAGAGTGGTCGAATGCACCGCACTCGAAATGCGGCATACCCGCGAGGGTATCCAGGGTTCGAATCCCTGCCTCTCCGCCACTACCCGCGAAGTCAGGCGTACTGACTAACCAGCAAAACTGCCCCATGGCCCGGTGATCGCCAGCGTGCGGCCTGGCTGGTAAACGTTGACGAACAGCGTCGCACCGTCAGGCGAGAAGCAGGCTCCAGCCAACTCTGTCTGCTCACGCAGCAATGCCAGCGGATATAGCGCGCCGCGGGGCGTTACGCCGCGCAAATGGTTGGAGACGTTTGCACCGCCCTGATCTTCGCAGATGATCAGGTGGCCATTTGGTGCGATGGTCAGGTTGTCGGCATAGTCCAGTTGCGATTTGTTATCCGATTCGACGAACAGTTGCAGCGCGCCGGGATCACTGTGCTCGCTGCTTTGGCCTTCGAAGCGGGAAGGGCGATAACGCATGACCTGGCCGGCTTTGATTGCGCCGCCACTGGTGCACGTAAAGTAAAGCTCTCCCCTGCCGAATTCTATGCCTTCGCCGCGGGCAAACAGGACTGCGCCTTTTGCGTGGCCGCGTGCGCGCAAATCGTCCTGTGGGGATTCGGGCTCGTCGAGGTCGATCCATTCCGTGTTGCGCCACTCGCGTTCGGGCAGCATTGCGCCTGACCAGTTGCGACTGTCGGCTCCCGATGCCCGGTCACGGAAAGTCAGCGCCTGCAACCGCCCGCCGCGCGCCAGCGCGCCGCGTTGCGTGGGCAGGAATCGGTAAAACAGACCGTCGGCGCGATCCTCGGTCAGATAGACTATCCCAGTTCTTGGATCCACTGCCGCCGCTTCGTGGTTGAAGCGGCCCATCGCGGTAAGCGGCAGGGGGGCGGTAAGCCCGCGAGCCTGCGCGGGCACTTCGAATACCCATCCGTGATCGCGCGTCAGCCCGCCGGTGCCTGCACGGCTGACATCTTCCTCGCAGGTCAGCCAGCTGCCCCAAGGTGTTGTGCCGCCTGCGCAATTGCGGATCGTCCCTGTCAGGCTGAGGTGCTGGCTTTCGATCTGGCCCGTGCGATAGTTATAGATCATTGTCGTGGTGCCGCCAGGCAGCGGCTGACCGTCCGGCCTTGCATCGAATCCGGCAAGCCCTGCGCCGCTTTTTGCGCGAAACGGGCCTTCGTCTTGGTGCTTTGGTTGCAGCTCGTGGTTGCGCACCAACGCCATGCGAGACGCGTCGATGCGGAATGCGCCCATGCCATCGGCGCGGTCTGGCACCGTAAAGCCGTCATCCATCACATCGCCGACGCGCGATATGATGCGGTAGGAAAAATGATTGGGCAGATCGAGTAGCCCCGCCGGGTCCACCTTCAATGCGCCGTACGCGCCAACTGCACGCGCTGGACCAACCGCTGCCGTCCGCGCACAACTTGCAAGCGCCAGTCCGCCAAATGCACCCGAAACGAGGCTCGCAGCAAAGTTGCGACGTGTGAACATCATTTGTCTTTCCTGACCCAGTCTGACTTTCGCGTTGCGCTAATAACGCAATATGACAGCCGTAGTTCAGATCGCTGAGTTAAGTGTTTTGGACTTGGCGGAAGCGGATGGGAATCGAACCCACCGTCCGCTGTTCGCGGACCACCGGTTTTGAAGACCGGGGAAGCCACCAGGCCCCAATCGCTTCCGTCTTTCGCTGCCTATCCGAATTAAGCGCCGGTGGCATTGAGAAATAATGCCCAGAAGGCCCAGAAGCCGATCAGTGCGGTACATTCAACCGCCTCGCGCTCGCCCCAGCGTGCTTCCACGCGTGCGAAAAGGTCTTCCGATACTTCGCTCGCGGCGACCGCATAGGCATACTCAATAGTCAAACGTTGCTCGTCATTGAACAGGGGGCTGGTTCGCCACTGGTTCAATTCCGCGAGCTGTTCGGCGCTGACGCCGCAGGCTTCGGCAATGTGACGGCGTGAGCTAACCGAATAGTCAGACTTGAAGTGCAAGTTCACTGCGTGGATCGCCAGTTCGCGAAGTTGCTTGCGCTGTGACCAGCCAAGCTGCCCGGCGATTACCCCGCTCGTCGCTCCAAGCTGCATGGCAAGCTTTGGGCTGTGCGCGGCAATGGCCATTCCGGCGTGATTTTCGTCGATCTGCCCTTCGGGGTTGCCGGGAAACAGCTTCTCAAACAGCGCGTCAAGATCGGTCTGCGTTTGGGCGTCCGGTATTCCGGGGTAGTCATCGGGCCGATTTATCAATGTGACGTTTGCCAATTTTCTACTCCCATTGCGTCGCGGGCACTTGTGTTTATCACACTAGTGGCAAGGCCGAAGTGCCTGCAAGGAGAGGAATTGCAATGAGCACCGTCCAGACCATGCGCGGGGCGCTTGACAGCAGCCAGCTTGGGCGGGTGCTGGTCCATGAACATATCTTTGTGATGAACCCCGAATTCGTGGCGAATTACCGGCTCGATTTCGATGAGGACGCAGCGATCAACGATGCGGTCGCAGAACTTGACGGCCTCAAAGGGTTGGGCATCGACACGATCATTGATCTGACTGTGCTGGGCCTTGGCCGCAATATTCCGCGCATTGCGAAAGTGGCTGCGCGAACGAAGCTGAACATTATTGTCGCGACCGGGGCCTATACCTTCGACCATGTCCCCGAACCGTTCAGTTTCTGGGGGCCGGGACTGCTGTGCGATGCGCCAAGCGAGCCCATGGCCGACCTGTTCATCCGCGATATTACCGAAGGTATCGCCGGAACTGCGTTCAAAGCTGGCGAGCTCAAGTGCGCCATCGACACGCCGGGCATGACGGCCGGAGTTGAACGGGTGATGCGCGCAGTAGCGAAGGCGCAGGTGGCCACCGGAGTGCCGATCAGCGTGCATACGGCCCCTTTGACGCAGTCAGGACTGGAGGCGCAGCGGGTGTTCGCCGAAGAAGGCGTAGATCTGCGCGATGTGATCATCGGTCATTCGGGAGATTCGACCGATCTCGACTACTTGATGCGGGTTGCGGATGCGGGATCGATCCTTGGCATGGACCGCTTCGGGATCGATTTCGTGACCAATACGGCGGAGCGAGTCAGCACCATCGTCGAGATGTGCAAGCGCGGCTATGCGGACCGGATGGCGCTGTCGCATGATTGCACCAGCTGGGCCGATTACCTGCCGACCAATCAATTACGCCACGAACTGCTGCCCGATCACCGCTATCATCATATCTGCAAGAAGGTGGTACCTGCGCTGCAAGAAGGCGGGGTGAGTCAGGCAGATATCGACACCATGTTCATCGCCAACCCGCGCCGTCATTTTGAAGGTGCTGCGACCCGGTTTGCTGCGCGCAGCTAAGGAGGAAGATTTAGAATGACCAAGGCACCCGTCGCCATCGTTACCGGAGCCAGCCGCGGGGCCGGGCAGGGCATTGCCCGTGCACTTGGCCAGCACGGCTGCACGGTCTATGTCACTGGTCGCACGCTAAGCGCGGGCGATCATGCACTCGGGGGCACCATCGGCGCGACGGCTGAGATGGTTACAGCGGCCGGCGGCAAGGGCATCGCGGTAAAATGCGATCACTCCAATCCCGAGGACGTGAAAGCCTTCTTTGCCCGCGTGATCGACGAGCAGGGCCGGATCAACATTCTCGTCAACAATGCTGCTGCGGTTTATGACGAGTTGTCGATGCCTGGCGGCTTCTGGGAGCGGCCCTTGAAGCTTGGCGATATGATCGACGTTGGCATCCGCTCAAGCTTTGATGCGAGCTGGTATGCGGCGCAGGCCATGGTTGCGCAGAATGACGGGCTGATCCTGTTCACTTCGGGCGCGGGCGCAGAGCATTACGTATTCAGCCCCGCATACGGCGCGCACAAGGCGGCGATGGACAAGATGGCTTTCGACATGGGCATGGAGTTTCAGCACGCTGCCAAGAACGTCGCTGCCGTTTCGGTCTGGATGGGCGCAGTGATGACCGAGCGGCTGCGCATGGTCATCGATTCCGATCCAGTGAAGTTCGGCGCACTCGAAGCCGGGTCGGAAGAGCCAGAGTTCACCGGGCACCTGGCTTGGGCGCTGTACAACGATCCCAAGCGGAGCGAGCGCAACGGCGCGACCTATATCGGGGCTGAACTGGCGCGCGACTACGGCGTCACCTGCTCGGGTGGCCGGCACCCGCCGTCTTACCGCGATACATACGGCGTATTCCCGCACGCTTTCTCGAAAAACGCACCGGTACGGGCAGGGTGATGGACATCGATCAACGCCTCGCTGCCCTGGAGGCGCAGGTCCGCGAATTTGCCGACCGGCAAGCAATTTTCGACTGCATCAAGCGCACATCGCGCGGCAATGACCGGTTCGATATCGAACTGATTACCGGCAGCTATCACGAGGACGGCGTGCATGAGCTGGGGCAGAACCAGATATCGGGACAGGCTTACGGCGAACACGCAAATCATGCTCACGCGGCAATCTCGCTTGCCAATCTCCATAATGTCACGATGCACAGCTGCGCGATCGACGGCGATGTGGCGCATACCGAAAGTTACGTCATCGGGCTGTTTCTCGATCCGTGCGGCGAAACGTCACGGATGCTTGCGGGGCGCTATATCGACCGGCTTGAGCGGCGCGGCGGCGAATGGAAAATCGCGCTGCGCCGCGCGACGGTCGAAGTGGCGATGGAAGGCAAGGCCATCTTGCCCAATGGTATGACTTTGCCCGGCTCAGGGTATCTGCGCGGCGACCGTGACCGCACCGATCCTTCATACGAACGTCCCTTGACTTGCGAGGGCGGCGGGCGCTGGTAACAATAAAGTTTGCGGAGATGGAATTGTCGATGTTTGAACTGATCGATATCAAGCCCAAGATTGGCTCGGAAGTGCGGATTGACCGCGACGCGTTTCTCGCCGGCACCTATGCCAAAGAGATTGAGCAACTGCTTGTCGAGCGCAGCGCACTGGTGTTTCGCGAGCTGCACCTGACCGGTGCAGAGCAGCGCCAGTTTGCCAGCACCATCGGCACGATCACCAATCAGGGAGACGAAGGGCTTTCGATGATTTCGATGAACCCGGAGGTGTCGTCAGTTGCCGGCTATACGCGCGGGGCGTTCTACTGGCACATCGATGGGGCCAACGATCCGATCCCCGCCAAAGCAACCATGTTGAGCGCGCAGGTATTGGCGGATGAGGGCGGCGACACGCTGATCTGCAACACTTACGCTGCCTATGCCGATCTGCCCGCCGACGAGAAGGCAAAACTGGAAGGCATCCGCGTGCGCCATGCGCTGGAGGCGACGCAGCGACTGGTGACCCCGCAACCTAGCGTGGCCGAATTGACGCAATGGCGCACACGACCCTCGCGCACCCATCCGCTGGTATGGCACCATAAGTCCGGGCACTCATCGCTGCTGATCGGCGCGACGGGTTACTATGCTGAAGGAATGAACCGCGAAGACAGCGACATGCTGCTCACCCGGATGCAGGAATGGGCGACGCAGGACCAGTTCGTCTATCGCCACAAATGGACGGTCGGCGATTTCCTGCTGTTCGACAACACCGGCGGCATGCATCGGGCAGACTGGTATTCGCTTGATAGCGACCGGCTGATGCACCGCTGCACGCTGGACGGGGAAGAGCCGGTTTTGAATTGAGGCCCGCCCCCTAGCCGAAGAACTCCACTGCTGCCTGCGTATCCAGATATTCCTTCACCCGCAGAATCTTGCCGTCCCTGAACCACATCAGGTAGTGATAGACGTTGCGATAGATCCGGCCATTGCCCAGCGTGCCGACAAAGGTGCTTTCCACGGCCACCCGGTCACCCTCTGCCGTCAAGGTGTGGATGGTGGACTGCACCCCGCCGGTGAAGATGGTGGGCGTCGCCATATAGGCGCAGATTTCTGCCCGGGTCTTTTCGCCCGAGACGGGGAACAAGTGCTTCTGGCCGATTACCCAGTAGGTTGCATCGGGGTGCATGAGCGCCTCGAACTTTGCGCCATCGTGGACGGCGCTGGCTGCCAGCAGTTCGCGCGCGAGGCGCTTGTTGTCTTCGGCGCTCATCCGAATATCTTGCGCAACCAATGGATGAAGCGGGCAAACAGGCTTGGCTTTGGCGGAGCAGCTTCGGCGATGCCAAGGCTCTCTTCGATCCGGCCTTTCAGCTGTTCAGCAAAGGAGAGGGCGAACTTGGGCAGCAGCGGCCCGCCCATTGCTTCCCACATTGGCGCCATCGGCCCGCCACCTTCGACGCGCACCTTCAGGGTCACGCCAGTGGTATTCGGGCCTTCAGGTGTGGCCCTGTAAGAGCCGCCGCCAGAGACTGGATCGCCTTCCAGCTTGAACGAAAAGGTGACGCTTTCCGGCCCCGCCCATTCATCGACATGCACCTGCACCTTGACCGTGCGCACCAGACCGCCGACGCCGACTTTGAGCACCCAGCGAGAATTGTCCTCATCGGCAATTTCGCATTGCTGATAGCCCGGCATGATCTCTGCCCAGCGCTCGACGTCTTTTGCATAGCTCCACACATCGGCGATGGGGGCGTTGATGACGACGCTCTGCTGTGTCTCGATCATGGCTTACAGTCCCAACCGTTTGGCTTCGCCTGCCAGAAGTTCGCTGGGTTTGCCGACCGCGTGGAGTGCTGCCAGCCAGCCGTGCGTCATGCCGCGCGCGTTGGAAACGCCGCTCTGCATCATCGCGCCGGTTTCAAGACGCGCGACCGAGTTTCCAGCGACATAAAGTCCAGGGATCGGCTGGCCCAGCCAGTCCATCGCCCGGCAATGGTGATCGGCGACAACCCCGGTCGAGGGGATCGCGCTGCCGCCCATGCGGCACAACTCGATGGCATAAAACGGGGCTTTGAGCAGAGGTCCGAGATTGGGATGCGGCTTG
>JANPPM010000111.1:0-2144 GCA_031428495.1 Novosphingobium sp. | reverse complement strand
GCCATAGCCCGCCGCGCGGCCGGCAAAATCGGGGCTCGCGGTGTAATCCGGAATCTTTGTATATTCGCCGATCTGGTTGTTCTGGCACATGAAAATGATCGGCAGCTGCCACGCGCCCGCCAGGTTCATCGCCTCGTGCACCGCGCCGATGCTGGTCGCGCCGTCGCCGAAATTGACGATGGTCACCCGGCCTTCGCCGCGCATCTTGGCGGCCAGCGCCAGGCCATTGGCAATCGGCGTACCCGCGCCGACGATGGCGGTGGTCAACATCGAGCCGCTGTCCGGATCGGAAATGTGCGGCGCGCCTCCCTTGCCCTTGTTGAGGCCATCCTTGCGCGCCAGTGCTTCGGCGAACAGACCCTTCAAGGGCACGCCCTTGGCGACCTGATCGTGGATGCCGCGATAGATCGTGACCATGTAGTCATTCTTGTCGGTCAGCGAAGCCAGGGTCGCCGGAATTGCTTCCTGCCCGGTCATCGGCCAGTAAGTCATCTGGAACTTGCCTGACTGCGTTCCGGACTTGATCGCCTTGTCGACCTCATGGATGCGCGACATCTGGCGGTAGATTTCCACCAGCACTTCGGGTTCAATGCCCAGGTTGGTGCGCGACTGTAGCTCGGTCATGTGTGCCTCTCCGAATCTTCCTGAAGTACTTTGTATTCACTGTGCCTGCGATTGAAGGTGTTGGTCGAGCATCAAATGACGTCTGCGCGACGTTTATGCCGCAACCGGAATTTCGACCAAGTCCCGAACCCTTTGGTTGAGCCGCTAAAAATTGCAAGGCTGAGGGAAGCGCCGGGGCGTTTTTGGGGCTGGACATCGTCCCCCTCCCTGGCCGAGGAGCAGAAAAATTGCGGGAGGAAAATGGAATGGCCAAAGTTGCAACGCTGCAAAGCGGCAAGGGTATTGAAACGCTGCGGATAGTCGACGCCGAAATTCCTGAGCCTGGCCCCGGCGAAGCGCTGGTGCGGCTACATGCCGCGACGCTCAATTTCCGCGACCTGATCATGGCCAAGGGTCTGATCCCCGGTATCGCCAAGGAGCCCGAGCTAATCCCGCTGTCGTGTGGCGCAGGCGCGGTTGTGGCGGTGGGCAGCGGGGTTGACCGGGTCAAGCCGGGTGACCGGGTAACGCCGATCTTTGATCTGGACTGGCTAAGCGGACCGCATAACGGCATGGGTGGCCGCATGCTGGGCGGCTCGGTCGATGGAGTGGCCCGGCAGTATGCGGTGTTTCCCGCCGAAAGCCTTGCGGCAACACCCGACCAACTGGGCGATCTCGAAGCTGCGACACTGACCTGTGCAGCGTTGACCTCGTGGTCAGCACTCACCGCATTTCGCCCAACCGCGCCGGGCGAATGGGTGCTCGCGCATGGCACCGGCGGGGTCAGCCTTGCTGCGTTGCAATTTGCCAAGGCGATGGGCGCACGGGTGGCGATCACCTCGTCGTCCAATGCCAAGCTGGCGCGCGCCAAGATTCTGGGCGCGGATCTGACAGTCAATTATCGTACCGATCCCGGCTGGGCAGAGACGATCCGCATGGCGATTGGTGGCGCGAGGATTGCCAATGTCATCGATACGGTTGGCGAAGCGCAGTATGACGACAACGCCTCGCTGCTCAGCGACGACGGCCAGCTATCGGCAATCGGCATGCTGGGGTCGGATTTCAGCTGGACCCGGCAGAACCCCAACGTCAATCTCGCAGCAATCTCGGTGGGCAACCGCGAACAACACGAGGCAATGACCCGGTTCATAGTCGAACACCGCATCCGCCCGGTGGTCGATGTCGTCTATGATCTGGACCGGATCCAGGAAGCCTATCGCTGCATGGAAAGCCATGCGTTTTTCGGCAAGGTTGGGCTGAACCTGCTCTAGCGTCGATCCATTGACGCCGATTTTGCAGCATCGAGGAACTTGAACATCCCGTCTGCCGAAGCAACCGTGCGCCCCTCGGATTCGATCAACCCGCGAACGAAGGCAAGGCTGGAGGTCATCCGCACTACTTCGGGTTTGCAGACGATGAACTGCCCGGTCCGCGCAGCTGCTGTGAAATGAAACTGCAGCTGCGCGGTGACGAAATTGGATTTCATACCGTTTGCATGCCCCACGGCGCAGCCAAAGGCGATGTCAGCAAAGGTTAGCAGT
>JANPPM010000110.1:0-7293 GCA_031428495.1 Novosphingobium sp. | reverse complement strand
GGTCAAGGCGTTTGTCGTTACCGACCGCGAGGCATCGGACGCCTACGTCAAGGAACTGCAGGACTTTACGCGCGAACGTCTTGCTCAGCACGAATTCCCGCGCATCGTCGAATTTACCGCAGAACTTCCCAAGACGCCTGCGGGCAAGGTGCATCGCAAGGTGCTCCGTGACCGCGAAGCCGCGAAAGTGACGACATAGTGAGTGTCGTCATTCACGCGAAGGCGGGAACCCATCTCCTGCCCTCTCATCTTGGGGCAAAGTTCGGAGATGGATCCCCGCCTTCGCGGGGATGACGAATTTCAAGTTGAATCTCAGGAGAACGAAAAATGGCTACAGAAAACAAATTCCCCAAGATCACCGAGGCTGGCCTCGACGATCTGCGCAAGCGCATTGGCGTCAAGATCGAGAACACGGTCGAGCCGTGGAACTATGAAGCCACGCGCGATGCGATCCGTCACTATGCCCACGGCATCGGCGACGATAACCGCCTGTGGTGCGATCCCGAATATGCCAAGGGCACCAGCTATGGCTCGCTCGTCGCGCTGCCCAGCTTTTTGTTCACCACCAGCCGTTTGATCTCGGGTTATTGCGGTGGTCTTTCGGGCGTCCACGCCATGTGGGCCGGTGCCGACTGGACCTGGCACAAGCCGGTGCTGCGCAATGATGTCATCACCACCGATGCGCACCTCAAGGATCTGGTCGAGCATCAGACCAAGTTTGCCGGGCGTTCGTTCCAGCAGATTTACCACGTCAATTTCTTCAACCAGCATGGCGATCTGGTGGCCGAAGCTGACTCATGGGTGTTCCGCACCGACCGCGACGAAGCCCGCGAGCGCGGCACCAAGTACACCGAAGCGCGCGGCCGCGTTGAGCCCTTCACCGAAGAGCAGCTTCAGGAATACTCGGACCTCTATGCCGGCGAAGAAGTTCGCGGCGCGACGCCGCGTTACTGGGAAGACGTCAATGTTGGCGACGTTCTGCCGCGCATGGTCAAGGGTCCGATGACGGTCACCGGCTTCATCTGCTACGCGCAGGGCTGGGGCGGGCTTTACATCCGCGCCAACAAGCTGGCGTGGAAGATGCAGCAGGCTCACCCGGGTCTGGCCATTAAGAACCGCTTCAATGTGCCGGATTGCCCTGAGCGGGTTCACTGGGATGAAGCCTTCGCGCTCGAAGTCGGCGCGCCGGGTGCTTACGATTACGGCCCCGAGCGTAACTCATGGCTGACGCATCATATGACCAACTGGATCGGCGATGATGGCTTCCTGCACAAGACCAACTGCCAGATCCGCCGCCACAATCCCGATGGCGACGTGTTGTTCATCGACGGCACCGTGATCAAGAAGTTCGAAGAGAACGGCAAGAAGTACATCGAGGTCGAACAGAAGGCGACGACGCACCGCGGTGAGCTTTCGGCATTCGGCACTTCGGTGGCCCAACTGCCCAGCAAGTCCTGATCCAACTCGGCCCTCCCCTTCGGGGGAGGGCCTTGCTACAGGCAATTCATGGACGATAATCCGACTTACCCTGGCCCGCTCGCGGGCGTCCGCGTGCTCGATTTCACGCGCGTTCTCGCCGGACCCGCTGCGAGCCTCGCGCTGGCCGATATGGGCGCGGAAGTCATCAAGGTGGAGCCTCCGGGCTCGGGCGATGAGACCCGCACCTTTCCGCCGATCCGTGACGGTGAGAGCCACTATTATCTCGCGGTCAACCGCGGCAAGAAAAGCATCGTCATCGACCTGAAAAGTGCCGAGGGCGTCGCGCTGGTCAAAGACCTTACGGCGAAATGCGACATCGTCGTCGAGAATTACCGGCCCGGTGTGATGGACAAGCTGGGCATCGGCTATGACGTGCTCAGTGCAATCAACCCTCGGCTGATCTATTGCGCGATTTCGGGCTATGGACAGACCGGCCCGCTGAAAGACCGCCCCTCGTTCGATATTGTACTTCAGGCCATGTCAGGCGCTTTGGCGATGAACGGAGAGGCGGATGGCCTGCCGACAAAACTAGGCATTCCGCTGGGCGATCTGGTTGGCGGCATCAACGGCCCGATTGCCATCCTTTCGGCGCTTTACGAGCGCGAGCGGACCGGGCGTGGCCGCTATATCGACGTCAGCCTGATGGATGGGTTGCTGGGCATGTTGGGCTATATTGCTCAGCTGGCCTTTTTTACTGGCGAGGATCCGCTGCGGCAGGGCTCGCAGCATGCCAATCTGGTGCCCTATGGCATCTTTCCGGCGAAGGACGGCTCGATTGTCGTGGCCTGCCTGACGCCGGGGTTCTGGGCGCGAATTTGCGATTCAATCGGGCGGAGCGAACTGGCGGCCGATACGCGTTACGACAGCCTGGAAAAACGCCGTGACGCGCGCGCCGAGGTCAACGAGATTGTCTCGGAGTTTACACGGCAACACGGTGTGCAGGAACTGGTCGGCATTTTTACCGAGTTCGAGGTGCCGCACGCGCCGATCCTGGGCGTGACCGAGGCACTCAGCCAACCGCAGTCAACCGAGCGCGGCATGGTGGTCGAAGTTGAGCATCAGACGCTGGGACCTATCCCCATTGTCAATCGCCCGGTAACTTTCGACGGCCAGTCCGCGCCGACTGCGCCGCCGGTGCTGGGTCAGGATACCGATGCGATTCTCGGCGACGTGCTTGGACTGACAATGGAGCGGATTGCCGAATTGAGGGCAGCGCAGGTGGTTGCCTAGCGCTTGACCCCCTCGGGTAATCCCTGCCTCGGCGCGCCTCGGCCTTCCATGAACTCGGCCAGGTTGCGGTGGAGGTTGATCACCTTCTGCTCCTGATGCGGATTGGGCATCACGCCGCGAAAGCCGCTGGATTTCATGCCCTTCTGGACGAATTCCATGTTCGAAAAATCCTGCGCCAATACCGAGCCCCAGTTTTCGCCGGTGGGTTCGGCGTGAACCCATGTCGTCGCTGGCTCTTCCCCTTCGGGATAGCGCTCAAGTGCATAGCTTTCGAAAATGCACTTGTTGGGATCGTCGCCATAGGGGCGAACGCGGTAGCCAAGCACGAAGGTGACGCCGTGGAGAATGTTCTGGTTGGGGAACAGACCCCAGGCCAGGCCGCTTTCCGCCATGATTTCGGGCGGCACTTCCGGCCAAATCACCCCGCGCGCGGCATCGTCGCGCTTGGCCGAGGCCATCCAGTGGGCAATGATGTCCGCAGGCGGCGTGCCTTCGGGCAGTTCATGCTGGAGGCGGCTCGCGGCATTGACCAGGGTCTCGGTCGAGGCGGCGTAGTTGATCGTCGTGTAGTTTTCGCGGATCAGTTCGTAGGTTGATACGCGCGGATCGTCGCCGACGCCCGCACGGGTAGTTCCGGCGCTTTCGCTCATCTTGAACTTGTCATCACGCGTGTCGTAGCTTGAAACGGAATGCAGGCCATATTGGCGCGAGAGCGCATAATAGTCGCCGTAAGCGAGCAGTTGGGTATGCGTCCCCGCAACGTGATAGGGCTCAAGGAAAGCCTCGATCGCGGTCTTCCAGTTGCAGGGATAGATCGCCCATTGGCGCCATTTGTAGCGCATCTTGTCGAGCTGGAAGTGGTTCAGGATTTCGCCTGCGCGGCCCATCCAATCTTTCAGGCTGACGCTCTGGGGATCCATGTTGATATAGATGTATCCGCCCCAGGTATCGACTTTCACATCTGACAGGCAGGTGTTCTCAGGCGTCAGGCCGCCATGCCAGTCCTCCCTGTCGAGAATGTAGGTATTGTTGCCGTCAAGATCGAAGGTCCAGCCGTGGAAGCCGCAGATGAAATTCTTGCGCAGGTTGCCGCGCACCGAATGGACTTTGCCGGGCATCATATCGGGCACCGAAACCAGCTGGCGGCCGCGGTGCGGGCAGACGTTGTGGAAGGCCTTCAGCGTGCCGTTGTCCTTGCGCAGGACGATGATCGATTCGTCGCCGACGTTGTAGGTCATCCAGTCGCCGGGATCGGCCAGATCGGTCTCGCGTTCGACCATCTGCCAGATGTGCGGCCACAGCAGCCGCTTTTCCGCTTCGAGGTATTCCTTGGATAGGAAAGCCTCGAGCGGATAGGTTACCAGCTCCTCGCGGTCCATCGACTCCGCTGTGATGTTATCGATGGAGATCTTCGACAGCTCGTTCATGGCTTCTCTCGCACTTCTAATTCCTGCGCCCGACTATTCCCGATTTCGCGTTGCTGATCAAGTGATCAGCGCAATTCCATGCCAGCCATTTTGCCATCCGCGCGCCATTCGCCCAGCAGGTTCATGAATGGTGTCCAACCCGGACCATAGGAGCGGAACAGCTGCCATGGGGCATCCTTCTGGCCTTCATTCGAAAAATAGCTCGGGGTGCACTCGGCCTGGAAGGCGGTGGTATCGAATTCGACCGCCTTGTAGTGCGCGCAATATTCCTGCTCGCCTGCTTCGGTGACTTCCACAGTCTTGGCGCCCCGGCGCATTGTTTCGCCAATGATCCACGCGGCGTGCTCGCCCTGGCGGCCGAACTGCTCGGTAACCGAACCATTAAGTCCGCCTTGGATATAGCCGATGAAGAACATGTTGGGAAAGCTGTGGGTGGCACTGCCATGCAGCGTCACCGGTCCTTTGCGCCACTTGTCGTAAAGCGAAACCCCGCCGCGTCCGGTGATTTCCTCGAAGCCCCAGCGTTTCTCAAGTTCACTTGAGACTTCAAAGCCCGAGGCGAAGATGATGCAGTCGACCTCGTAATCGACGCCCTGCTGGCGAAAACCGGTCTCGGTGATCTGTTCGAGGCCTTGTGTTTCCGAGGTGTCGACCAAGGTCACATTGGGTTGGTTGAAGCACGCATAGAAGGTGTCGCTGGAAAGCGGGCGTTTGCACAAAAAGCGGTAGTAAGCCTTCATCCGCTCGGCCAGCACGGGATCCTTGATCACCGCATCGACGCGGCGGCGGAAGCGTTCCATCACCTGATAATCAACCACTTCGCGGCGCTCCATGAATTTCTCCATGGTGAATTCTGCCATCGGCTCCGCCGCATTCCATGCCTGAAGGTTGCGGTTGATCTCCGTCCAGAAATCGCAAACCAGATCCTGTTCGTCCGGCAGCGGCGCCTCTTGGGCAAAACGCTGGAAATTGGCGATGCGCTCTTTTTGCCAGCCGGGCTTAAGCGTCTTGAGCCAGGCCTCATCGGTGGGCGGATTGGGGCGCTCATCGATGCACGACGGGGTGCGCTGGACGACATAAAGGTGCTTGGCGTATTTCGCGAGGAACGGGACTGCCTGGATCGAGGTCGCCCCGGTGCCGACGATGGCAACGCGCTTGTCCTTGAGCTTGTCCAGCTCGGGATTGTCGACCGAACCGCCGGTGTAATCGTATTCCCAGCGCGAGGTGTGGAACATCTTGCCCTTGAACTTGGCGATGCCGTTGATGCCCGGCAGCTTGGGCATGTTGAGCACGCCGCAGCTCATGATCACGTGGCGGGCGCGGATGCTATCACCGCGATCGGTGCCGATGTGCCAGCGCTGGCTGGCCTCGTCCCATTTGATCGTGGTGATCAGCGTGTGAAACAGGCCGCGATCTGCGAAGCCGAATTTTTCGGCAATCAGGCGGACATAGCCCATGATTTCCGGCCCCGGTGCAAAACGACGCGAGGGCATGAAGCCGGTTTCTTCGAGCAGCGGCAGATAGCAATAGCTCTCATTATCGCACTGGATGCCGGGATAGCGGTTCCAGTACCAGACGCCGCCGAAATCGCCGGCATGGTCGATGTTGCGGAAATTGGTCACGCCCTGCTGGGTCAGGTGATAGCCCGCCATGGTGCCGCCGAAGCCCGCACCCAGGATCGCCACGTCAAGTTCCTCGACGATGGGATCGCGCGGTGCCACCGCCATGTGCGGATCGTGGTTGTAGAGATCATGGAGGTCGCCCGGACCGTCATTGATATATTGTGCGCTGCCCTTGGCATTCAGCCGCTTGTCACGCTCTGCATAATATTTCGCGCGCAGTGCCGGGATGTCGATTTCCGAGGCGGGCGGAACAGCGCTGGTCTGACAATGCATCAATCTCTCCAATCGAATCGTTTTATCTCGAATATCGCTAATCAACAGTGCTGTCTATTAACTTTGGCACGGGCACACCCACAGTAAGGCAGCGCAGGCCGTGACGGAAAGGGAAAAGCGCTGGGGCGGTTTGGCAAGAGCGTCTGCCTGTGCTTACAGATGCGGCAAGCAGAATTGAGACGAGAGGAAAGCGCGATATGACCCAGATCAGCGGTAAGGCAGCGGTGGTTACCGGCGGCGGCAGCGGCATCGGCATGGGGCTGGCGAAAGAGCTGGCCCGGCAGGGTGCCAGCGTTGCAGTGGCGGACATTATTCTGGCAAATGCCCAGAAGGTCGCCGATGCGATCAACGCCAGCGGCGGCAAGGCAGTGGCCCTCCAGTGCGACGTTTGCGAGCGCGATTCAATCAAGGCGATGAAAGCGGCGGCGATCGCGGCGCTGGGGCCGATCCAGCTGGTCTTCGCCAATGCCGGGGCCACCTCGTTCGATCCGCTGATGGACATGTCGGATGACGATGTCGACTGGATCGTCACGGTCAATCTGATGGGTGTGATGTACACCACCCGCGCCTTTCTTCCCGATATGATCGCGGCGGGCGGCGGACATATCTGCGCCACGGCATCGATGGCGGGGCTGCTGCCGGGCTGGATTCCGGTGCATGTGCCCTATTCGGCGGCAAAGGCCGGGATCATCGGCATGATGATGAACCTGGCGCTGGAGCTGAAAGAGCACAATGTCTTCACCACATCCTATTGCCCCGGTGGTGTGGCGACGGGGATGAAGGCCAATAATGCAACCTATCGCCCAGCCAAATTCGGCGGTCCCGGCGAGGGCGAGGTTCATGTCGGAGATGTAAATCAGGAACAGACCAGCCTCGCCTTTTTCCACCCCGATGATATCGCGCCGATGGTGCTCGATGCGGTCAGTCACAACCGTGCTTTCGCGTTCGATCATCCCGAGCAGCGCGGCCTGTTCCGCGAAACCTATGCTCAGGTTGTCGAGGCCTGTTACGATGCCTGCGACGATTGGGAAAAAACCCACGGGCGGCCCGATGCCAATCCGCATGGGGCAAAGCTGGTTTCGGCTGACTAGAGCAGCGTGCGTTTAATCTGAATCACTGTTTGTGGTGAGGAGGGACAGAGCGCAGCGAAGGCCCGTCTCGAACCACCAGCCACCGCGCGAGATCCTTCGAGACGGCCTTTCAGCCTGCGGCTTCACGGCCTCCTCAGGACAAACGGATTTGGGTCAGATTAAACGCAATTT
>JANPPM010000109.1:0-3895 GCA_031428495.1 Novosphingobium sp. | reverse complement strand
GTCGCTCTGCGTCTCTGTCATAAATCCGATCGCCTGCGATTGCGGATCTTCATGGAGAAAGCGCACGTGCGATGGCCCATCCGCGCGAACGCAGCCAATATCAGCTTCGGTCAGCACGCGTTCCCAATGATCCGCATCGTTATTTTTGAACTGCGCACCAAGCTGCGCGCCCAGCTCAACCTGATTTGCTATGCGTGCCGGCCAACTGGCATAGCGTTCATCACCAAGCAGATCCTGCTTGCCCAGCGCCTTGCACAGCGCGGCGAACTCTGCGTCAAACTGGGCCGCAAGGAATATCCAGCCATCCTCGGTTTCGTAGAGTCGATAGGTCGCCTCGAGGCCAAGTTGTTCCTTGCCCGGCACCCGCCGCGCTGGTTTGCCGGGGTAAGCGATGGCGTCGTCCGAATTGCAATAGACGTTCGAGTTGACCATCGAGGTTTCGATATACTGCCCCTTTCCGGTCATCAGCCGTGCTGCCAGGCCCAGCATAGCGCCTGTCGCAACGCCGCTGCCAGCTATGGGATCAGGCGACTGATCGCCCTTGGGCGTATTGCCCTCGCCCGACTGGAAGACCGAATTTCCGGAAAAGGCACCCATGGTGGGATTGAAGGCCGCCCGTAATGAGTCCGGGCCCTGCGGACCATATGAGGCAGCGTAGACGTAGACCAGGTCCGGCCTGATGGCCTTCAGTGTCTCGTAGTCTATTCCCAATCGCTCGGGGACACCCGGCCGATAATTGTGGATGAAGATGTCAGCTTTCCGCAGCAAGGCATAGAAAATCACGAGACCTTCGGCGGACTTGAGGTTGAGCGCGATATTCTCCTTGCCCTGGAAGGCGCGGATCATGTTTTCGTTGGTGAACATTCGGCGGTAGGGATCACCGGAGAGCGGTTCGACCTTGATGACCCGCGCGCCAAGGTCCGCCAGCAGGGCCCCGGAAAATGGCGCCGCCAACCAACCCGCAGCCTCGATGACTGTGATGCCCTCGAGCGGGCGACGTGGCCGCCCGCCGGATGGCGCGATTGACGGGGGAGCGATCGGCAATGCATCGAGGATTTCGGCGGTATGCTCGCCTGGCCTTGGTGCAGGACGTCCGATCCGTGCAGGCGTCTCGCTCATTTTCGCAAAGGGACCGATCTGCCGCGTCAGGCCTACCCGCGGATCATCGATATCTACCAAATAGCCGTTTGCCAGAAACTGCTCGTGGGCCAGCGCTTGCTGCGTGGTCTGCATTATCTCGCCGGCACAATCCGGATTTCGGCGATAAATTTCGCGCCATTCGTCCGCTGTCTTCTCCTTCATGCGCGCGAGTATCAGGTGATTGAGCGCAATGCGGTCGTCACTGTCAGGAATGTTGGGAGCGGTGCAATAGCGCGGATCGTCGCGAATCCAGCTAAACCCGATTGCATCGATCCAGGCATCGAACAGATCCTGCTGGATATGAGAATGCATGATCCAGCGCCCGTCCTTGGTCTCGGCGCAAATCTGGCTGGCGATCGCGGTGTAAGGATCGGATTCATGCCGATCAGCGACCAGCTCACCGCGTGGAACAGCTTCCTTGGACAGCTCGCCGGGATAGAGATCGGCGGGTAGCTCCTGGCCCTCGAACAGACGCCAGTTGTTGTTGGGGGCGCTCACGCCCGAGAGCAGAGTGCCTTCCAGCTTCTGTCCGTGTCCGGTCATCAGCCGCACGCGAAGCGCGGCAATCAGCGCCTGAATTGTGAACATCGCAGTGTGGTAGGAGATATCGTTTACAGCGCGGAACGTCGGCCGCTTCTTTTGCCACCCCACCTGATCGCGCATGCGGCCGGACTTGGCATTGACGATCCCGTCGTAAGGCCGGAAATTGCTGTATGGACCTTCCTGGCCGAATGCCGATATCGAATAATAGACAAGCGCGGGGTTGGCGATCTGCGCATCTGCATATCCCAGTCCAAGACTGGTTGCTTCACCGGGACGCAAGCTTTCGATAAAGATATCCGCGCTCTTCACCAGTTCCCGCGCCTGGTCACGGCCGGTCTGGGCCGACCAATCCACCGCAACGCTCTTCTTTCCCCGTTGCCACAGCAGATAGGCCGGATGATCCCACATCGGATCACCGCCAGGCGGTTCGAGCCGTATGACCTCCGCGCCGTAATCGGCCAGGATCATGGTCGCGAGCGACCCGGCCATGCCCTGGGTCATATCAATGATGCGAATGCCTTCAAATATTTGTGGCACGGCGGGGGACTCCTGCGAATTGATGACTACCGACAAGGCCACACGCACCTTGATCGAAGGACGATTGGAAACGATCGCCTCTCAGGCGATGGAGAATACCGGAACGTTGGTCGCGTCCTTGGCCGTCCACCCAACGGTCAGCGGCGCCCCAATGCGCAGGGCATCTATCTCGCTATCGACGATTGCGGCGACAAAGCGCATGCCGCCCGCCTCTGGGAATTCGACGAGGCCCGGCATAACAATCCGGAACGGGTCCTGGGGGCTTGGCCCGGGCTGGCGGACGATCGTATAGCTGTAAAGCTGGGGAGGCCCCGAGGGCAGCCACTCGATCGACTGCGAGCGACATTTCGGGCAAAACGGCGTCGGCGGCCACCGCCAGGCTTGGCAGGCGGCACAGCGGGGCATGACGAGTTCGTGCCGGGCTGCCGCATCCCAGAACGGCTGGGTCCATTGATCGATCGGCAGGGGAAAAGCGGAGATGTCGGGTGCCTGGCTCTTCACGGTTCAATTCCTCAAGATCGCGGCGCTCATCGGCACGGGGGCCGGTCCGCCTGTGACGAGCGCGAACCGCGCATTGGGCACCTGGTTGTGGGCCACGCCGCGAAGCTGCTCCACTGCCTCGCGAATGTGGGTCATGCCGATGGCGTAGCATTCGGAGAGGTGCCCACCGTGAGGATTGACCGGAATGAGCCCGCCAGGACGAATCGCGCCGCTCTGGACGAAAGGTCCACCTTCGCCGCGCTGGCAGAAGCCATAATCCTCAAGCTGCATGACGACGAGCGGCGAGAAATGGTCGTAGATCAGTGCCACGTCGATGTCCTTCGGCCCGACACCAGCACGCTCGTAGACCTGCCGCGCGACACGCTCGGCACCGGCACTGGCGAAGACCTCGTCCGCCATGTTGAGATAGAAAAATGCGCGGCCCCAGTCGCTGCCGCCGCCGTGCGCCGCGCCTTCGATATAGACTGGCTTGTGGCGAAGATCCTGCGCGCGCTCCGCACTCGTGACGACGAAAGCAAGCGCGGCATCAGTCTCGAGGCAGAAGTCGAGCCTGCAAAGCGGATCCGCCAACATCGGTGCGGCGAAGTATTCTTCTAGGCTCAGTGGCTTTTTACGGATCGCCTCTGGCATGTTCAGCGCATAGTCGCGCGAGGCCATGACGACTTCGGCAAATGCTTCGCGCCGGGTACCGTACTTGTGCATATGCCGCTGGGCGAGCAGTGCCATCGACGGACCGGGGCCGACCAGGCCAGAATAGAGAGAAAAGACTGCGAGCGGCGTCGTCGCCAGGCTGGCGAGTGATTGGCCATAGCGATTTGCGCCGAGTTGTTGGCTGCAGCCGATGCAGACGACATGTTTCGCCCGGCCCGTCTCAATCGCCGAAGCGGCAAGGTCAAGCACACCGGCCGATCCACCGCCCTGTCCGGTAACGGTGGCGGCAAAGCTCAACTCGGGAATGCCGAGCATCTCGATGATGTTCGAAGCTTCGAAGCCATGCGCGTAGGAGACGATGCCGTCGATCTCATCGACGCCGATCCCGGCATCGGCGCAAGCGCCGAGGATCGCTTTGCCGATCAGCTCATAGTTGGTCTGCGGCGCCGAATGGCCGCGGAAGTAATAGGGCGTTGCTCCCGAGCCGGCGATAGCCGCTGCCGCCTTCTTCATTGCGTCACTC
>JANPPM010000108.1:0-2137 GCA_031428495.1 Novosphingobium sp. | reverse complement strand
CGATATGGTGCAGGATCTGCGCCATGGCGAGGAACTGGCGCACCGCCGTGGTGTTCTCGATCGCCAGCGCCGCGAAATTGGTCCGCAGCGGCTGTTCCATGGCGAGCAACGCCCGGATGCGGATCAGCGCCGTCTTGCTGGCCAGATCGAGACGGTTGTCCGGATCAATGCGGCGGCGGATGGCATTGTGAAGCTGTGACGCGTTCACCCGGAAATGGATGCCGCCCATGCCCAGGCCATCGGCGCGCATTGATGCTGCCAGCACGAGCAAGTCGCGAGCGCGGTTTTCGTCAGAAGCTGTTTTTGCCGATGCTTCCAGCGCAGCAATCATCCCAGTCAGTGAGACCAGTCGGCCAGAATGTTCGTGGGTTAGACGATTGGCAGCGTCGGACAGCGCCGCTGGTTCGGTCAGGTCGCCAGCAAACAAAGCCTCCATCTCGGCGGTATGGGCCTGCGCAGCCGTAAGCCGGGGCAACTCACCATGCGCCGGATCAATCTGCCCCAGCCGCGCCGCATAGCGGGCCAGCCGCATCGCCTTTTCCTGCAAACGGTAGCGGATTGAGGTTGACCAGCCGATATCGGTGCGCCCGTCCATGTCATAACCGACCCAGCTCGCGAAACGATACGGCACCGGGGCAAATGTGCGCCACTCATCCGGCCAACGCCGCGCCGCTTCGGCAAACAGCAGGCTATTCAAGGTATCGCGGGCATCCTGCGCACGGCCAAGAGCCGCCATCGCCTCACCATGTTCATGGTCGAGGGTGATAGTTGGCCGCACCGGATCGACGATGCACACTGCCGCTTCAGTCACCGCCCCGCTGCTCGCCGCAGCGGCCACGGCATCGCTTTGCGTGGGCGAAAGCAGAAACGTGGGGTGCGCCGTAAAAACGATGTGGAACAGCGGCTGCGACCAGCGCTTGGCGAAATCCTCAAAGCTGTCGGGCAGCGCCGCCAGTGCGGCGAAGCACGCCGCGTTGTCTGCCAGCGCAACGGGTGCTACCAACCGGTACAGACGTTCGGCCCGGCTGAGCAGGCTCCCGCATTCCAGATCCGCAACAATCGCTTGCGCCCCAGCGAGCGTGAGCGTGCCAGCCTCAAGATCGCGCGATACTTCGAGACTGAGCTGGAACACCGGGTTGAACAGCGGCGATTCAAGCGTGCGCTGATGCAGCTCCCCAAGCCGGTCGGATAGATCAACGCTGCCGGTCATGGTTGCAGGCGTCCTTTAGCCAAGCAGTGGGGAGCCAGCATGGCCTCGTTGATGGTGCATTGCAACACGGGCTATCGACTCCATTCCGGTTGT
This sequence comes from Novosphingobium sp., assembly GCA_031428495.1. Taxonomy (GTDB): domain Bacteria; phylum Pseudomonadota; class Alphaproteobacteria; order Sphingomonadales; family Sphingomonadaceae; genus Novosphingobium. Next base: position 834 of record JANPPM010000108.1, on the reverse strand, counting down.
TCCCACCCTTTCCACCCCGCAAGCTTGGGCTTAAGCGTGGCAGCGACGAACAGGGGAGAGTGCGAATGGCTATTTCGGACCACGTCGATTTCAACGGATTCATGGCTGGCGTTCAACGCCGAAATCCGCATCAGCCCGAATTCGTGCAGGCTGTGCAGGAGGTTGCCGAAGACATCTTCGACTTCATGGCGGACAAGGAAGAGTATCACGCGCAGCAGATCCTGCGCCGGATCACTGAGCCCGACCGCGTGGTATCGTTCCGCGTTTGCTGGGAAGACGATAACGGCAACATCCGCGTGCAGCGCGGTTTCCGCATCCAGAACAACAACGCGATCGGCCCGTACAAGGGCGGCATCCGCTTCCACCCTTCGGTCAACGAAAGCGTCCTGAAGTTCCTCGCGTTTGAGCAGACCTTCAAGAACGCGCTGACCGGCTTGCCGATGGGCGGCGGCAAGGGCGGATCCAACTTCAACCCCAAGGGCAAGAGCGTGCGCGAGATCATGCGCTTCTGCCAAAGCTTCATGACCGAACTGTACCGCCACATCGGTGCCGACGTGGACGTGCCGGCCGGCGATATCGGCGTGGGCGGGCGCGAGATCGGCTTCATGTTCGGCCAGTACAAGCGCATCACCAATGAATTTACCGGCGTGCTGACCGGCAAGGGGCTGGAATGGGGCGGCAGCCTGATCCGCACCGAGGCGACCGGCTATGGCGCCGTCTACTTCCTGGAAAACATGCTCAAGCATCGCGGCATGGACCTGACCGGCAAGACGGCGGTGATCTCGGGATCGGGCAACGTGGCCACGCACGCGGCGGAGAAGATCGCCCAGCTGG
>JANPPM010000107.1:0-7413 GCA_031428495.1 Novosphingobium sp. | reverse complement strand
TTGAGGGTGTGGGGCATGAGCGACAAAATCTACAACGTCCTGTTCCTTTGCACGGGCAACAGCGCGCGCTCGATTATCGCAGAAGTGCTGATGAACCACGATGGCGGCGGGCGCTTCAAGGCATGGAGCGCGGGCAGTCAGCCCAAGGGTGCGGTCCATCCGATGGCGCTTGAGGTGCTGAGCGGGCTAGGCTTTGCGACTGACGGGCTGGGGTCCAAAAGCTGGGATGCGTTCTCAGGTTCAGGTGCGCCCGAGTTTGATTTCATCTTCACTGTTTGCGACAATGCTGCGGGCGAGGTTTGCCCGGTCTGGCTTGGCCATCCGATTACTGCGCATTGGGGGATCGAGGATCCTGCTGCGGTCGAGGGAGAGGGCCAGCGCGAGGCCTTCATGCAGGCGCTGCGCTTTCTGCGCCGCCGGATCGAACTGTTCCTGTCGCTGCCGCTGGAAGGTCTTGACCGGATGGCGCAGCAGCGTCGGCTGCGCGATATCGGCACGGGCGAAGGCGCAAGCGCAAAGGCTGTGAATTGACCAACGCTCTTTCCCGCAGACTGGCGGCAGAAGCTCTTGGCTCCGCACTGTTGTTCGCCACCGTAATCGGGTCTGGGGTGATGGCAGAACAGCTGGCGGGCGGCAACGTCGCGCTGGCACTGCTTGGCAATACGCTGGCGACCGGGGCGATCCTGTTTGTTTTGATTACAATGCTGGGCCCGGTTTCAGGTGCGCATTTCAATCCGGCGGTGAGCCTGATCATGCGATTGCGCGGTGAGATCAGCACACGCGATGCCGCGCTGTATTTGTTTATTCAATTGGCAGCGGGCGTGGCCGGAGTCTGGCTTGCACACGCGATGTTTGAGCTACCTATCGTGCAATTATCAGAAAAGGTTCGCACAGGCCCCGCGCAATGGCTTGGCGAGTTCGTAGCGACTTTTGGCCTTTTACTGACCATTCTGGGAACTGCGCGCCATCGGCCTACTGCCATTCCGGCTAGTGTCGCGCTCTATATTACTGCCGCCTATTGGTTCACATCATCGACCAGTTTTGCCAATCCTGCGATCACTGTGGCGCGCAGCCTGAGCAATAGCTTTGCGGGGATCGCTCCCACTGACGTTGCGGGATTTATTGCTGCGCAGCTTGCGGGCGCACTGGCAGCCTATGGCCTCGCAAACTGGTTGTTCGCGGGCGACTGAGCCTCAGTATTTGCCCCAGACGAACTTGCTCGACAGCGCGAAATTCCACACCGAGCCGATCACGATCCCGGTGATCGCAGCGGGATATTCGTGGAAGCCGAAGCGCACGAGGACGGCGGCGACGCCGACGTTGGCGAGCAGACCGACCGAGCAGGTGAGGCCGAACTTGGCCCAGCCACGCAATAGCGGGACGAAGCCCATCAGGCGCTTGTCGGCATAGGTCAGCGCATTGTTGAGGAAGAAGTTGAAGGTCATTGCGACCAGCGCGGCAATCGTCTGGCCGATTTCAAAGGCCGACAGCAGGTGGCCCTTGAAGGTGCCGCCGAAAGCCGCGAGCACCAGAGCGAGCACAGCCATGTGGACGACAACGCCCACCGCGCCAATCGTGCCGAACAGTGCGAACCGCGTCGGGATGATCCGGCCCAGCCATTTGTCGTAAAGCCCGACGAGAAATTCGAAAACCACAGTGCGATCCAGTTTGCTTTCGCCTTCGGCGCGGGCGGCGAATGACATGGGGAACTCCTTGACCCGCAGGGTGGTGTCCACGGTGGCGAGAATATCGAGCAGGATCTTGAAACCAACACCTGACAGCCTGTGGGCATCGGCGCGCAGGGTGTCGGCCTTGAGCAGGAAGTAGCCGCTCATTGGGTCGGTGAGGGTGACGCCGGTGACCTTGCGGGCGATGGCATTGGCAAAACCGCTGGCCTTGACCCGGTCGGGACGGCCCCATTCCTCGGTGCTTGAACCTTCGGCGAAACGAGAGGCGACCGCAATGTCAAAGTCGCCACTGGCAACCGCTGCGAGCATTCCGGGGAGCAGCGCGGGGTCATGCTGGTGATCGGCGTCCATCACCGCGACATGCGGCGCGGCAGTCGACATCATGCCCTCGATGGCGGCGGAGGCGAGACCGCGGCGGCCGATGCGGTGGATTACCCGGATGCGCGGGTCTGTCAGGCCGATGGCGCGCGCTTCGTCAGCCGTGCCATCGGGGCTGTTGTCATCGACGTAGATCGCTTCCCAGCGGATGCCGGCCAGCGCCTTGTCCAGCCGTTCGACCATCGGACGCAGATTTTTGCGCTCGTTGAACGTCGGCAGGATAACCGCCAACTCCAGGGGCTTTGCCGCTGCGTCGATTGCCGCTGCGAGCGTAGCATGGGTCATGTCCATGGTCCCCGGCGATATATGGTTAATACTAAGAAAGCCTTAGCGGACATTACAGACGCGCCAGCACCGCATCGCCGATCGCTCGGGTGCCGTGACTACCGCCCAGATCGCCGCCGCGTATGCCGTCTGCGAGTGTTTTTGCCACCGCTGCCTCGATCCGCGTGGCTTCGACTTCATGCCCGAAACTGTGGCGCAGCAGCATCGCGGCGGAGAGGATTTGTGCCATGGGATTGGCCAAGTCCTTGCCCGCAATATCCGGGGCGGAGCCGTGGATTGGCTCATACAGCCCTTTGGTGCCTTCTGCGAGCGCCGCCGAGGCGAGCAGACCAATAGAGCCAACGCACATGCTGGCCTGATCGGAAAGGATGTCGCCGAACAGGTTTCCGGTCATCACCACGTCGAACTGGCCGGGGTTCTTGACCAGCTGCATCGCGGCATTGTCGACATACATATGGCTGAGTTCGACTTCGGGGTATTCAGCGGAAACCTCGATAACCACATCCCGCCACAGCTGCGAAGTCTCCAGCACGTTTGCCTTATCAACGGAGCACAGCTTGTTCTTGCGGCCCATTGCGGCCTTGAAGCCGACATGGGCGATGCGGCGCACTTCGTCCTCGGCGTAGGACATGATGTCATAGCCCTCGCGGCGGCCGTCTGCGGTCTGGCGCATGCCCTTCTCACCGAAATAGACGTCGCCGTTGAGTTCGCGGATGATCAGGATGTCGATCTGGCGAGCGATTTCAGGGCGCAAAGAGGAGAGGTCTTCGAGGCCCGCAAACAGCTTTGCCGGGCGCAGGTTGGCGAACAGGCCCAGTTCCTTGCGCAGGCCCAGGATTGCCTGTTCGGGGCGCAGGTTGCGTTCCAGATGGTCGCAATCGAAATCGCCGACTGCGCCAAACAGGATGGCGTCACAGGCGAGCGCGATGTCCAGAGTGGCTTGCGGTAAGGGGTGGCCGTGCTTGCGGTATGCCGCCGCGCCGACATCACCGTGGGTCAATTCAAGGTTGTTCAGTCCCAGCGCTTCAAGCACGCGCACGGCTTCCTGCGTGACTTCGGGGCCAATTCCGTCCCCTGCGAAAACCGCAATTTTCATCGAAACCCTATCCTTCAATACCGCTATTCGATTTTGGCGAGCCGGTCGCGCAGCATGGCGCGCGCTCCCATACCATTGCTCCGCCGTTCGGCAAGCGGGTAGCGCGCGAGCGCTGTGCCCAGCTGATCGAAGGTGTGCAGCACTATGTCCCAGTCGTCGGTGTCGGGCCGTGAAACCGGCGTGCCAAAGCCTAGCTCGCGCAGCAGCAGAGCCTCGTAGGACATCAGACCCATCGCCCAACCCCGCGCCGAGGGGGCGGCGCAGATCGCGTCGAGCAGACCGCACAGAGCAGAATAGAGCGCGGGATAGGCGTGGCGTTCAGGCAGGGTCATAGCGGTGAGCGAGGTGACCCAGCTGATCGCGGCGGCGGGCAGTGGCTCGGTCAGCCAAGGTCCGCGGCTTTGCTCCAGTTCGAGCCGTGCGGCAGGCAGCTGACTGCCCGGACGCGGGGCAATTTCCGCTGCCACCAGATTGCCGGGGATCAGCAGCGGGCGCAGGTGCCGCCCGCGACCTCCGGCAACATAGCCCCCGATCAGGCCATGGTCAGAGGTCAGGAGGCGCACGATGACCCCGGTCTCGCCATGTAGCCGCGTGGCACAGACTATCGCAGGATCGGCAAGCTCCATGGCGGGCGATGTGGCCGTTCGCCCGCCCTGTGGCAAGGTTTACGCGAGGATGCGTACCTTGGGCTCGCGTTCCCAATGCCGCTTGGTGCCTGCCTTGGCGAAATCTTCGACTGGCACAACACCAGCGTCTGGTTCGACATTGGCCTTGTCGAGGATGATCTGCGTGCCTTTGCAATGCGCGATGGTCTTGCAGTGGCCATAAGCATCGGCAAACCACTGCACCGCGCCGCCATCACGTGAGAGCTTCTCGGCATTTTCAGGCATGAGTACGGAAGCAACCGCGTTGAACAGGACCGATGGCGATCCGGCAAGCTGGCCGTCGGCGCTGAGCGTGCCGCCCTTGACCTTGAGCGGGCCGATCTTGGGCGCGACCAGAAACGCTGTACCGCCAGCCTTTTCGATTTCCGCCTTCAGCTTGTCGATCGAGGCCTTGTCCGAGCCTTCGTCGAACAGGATGCCGAGCTTGCGGCCTTGCATTGTCGGCTTGGCCTGCGCGACAATCGAGAGTGCCGGGGAGGGGGGCATTTCGGTGCGCTCGCGCGCCATTTCGGAGGCGGAAGGCAGTGGCATCGCCAGACCATCGGCGACCCGTGCCGCGAGTTCTTCGCTGACGTTGATCAGACGGCTGAGCACGCGGGTGCGCACATGTTCCAACTGGACCTTTGACAATTCAAACACCAGTGCAGAGGCCATGTGCGCCTGTTCGATCTCGCTTTGCGACTGAAAGAATAGCCGCGCCTGGCTGTAATGATCGGCGAACAGTTCGGGCCGCACGCGCAATTTGCTGGCGCTGTCGTCGTTGCGTTCGGCGGCACCGGCAAAGCTGGTGAACCCGGTCGCGGGGCACTCGCGCGGGCCGCCGTCTTCACCTGCCTCGCCCAGACTGTTGGGTTCATAATTGGCGCGGCCTTTGGGGACTTCCATCTGTATCTGCCCGTCGCGCTGAAAATTGTGCATCGGACATTTGGGCGCATTGATTGGTAGCTGGTGGAAATTGGCTGTGCCCAGCCGCGACTTCTGCGTGTCGAGGTATGAGAACAGCCGCCCTTGCAGCAGCGGATCGTTGGTGAAGTCGATGCCGGGCACGATGTTGGCGGGGCAGAAGGCCGATTGTTCGGTTTCGGCAAAGAAATTGTCGACATTGCGGTTGAGGGTCATCCGGCCGATGATCTGGACGGGCACATCTTCCTCTGGGATCAGCTTGGTGGCATCGAGGACGTCATAAGGCAGGCTGGCCGCATAGGCTTCGTCGAACAGCTGGATGCCCAGATCCCATTCGGGGAACATGCCGCCGTCGATGGCTTCGAACAGATCGCGGCGATGGAAATCAGGATCGGCTCCGGCAATTTTGACTGCTTCGTCCCAGCAGGTCGATTCAAGCCCCAGCACCGGCTTCCAGTGAAACTTGACGAAGCAATCCTTGCCCGAGGCGTTGATCAGGCGGAAAGTGTGAACCCCGAAACCTTCGATATTGCGCAGCGTGCGCGGGATGGTGCGGTCGGACATGGCCCACATGATCATGTGCATCGTTTCAGGCATCAGGCTGACGAAATCCCAGAAGGTATCATGCGCCGATCCCGCCTGCGGATAGCCCTTGTCGGCCTCCATCTTCACCGCATGAACCAGATCGGGAAATTTGATCGCATCCTGGATGAAGAACACCGGAATGTTATTGCCAACCAGATCCCAGTTGCCCTCTTCGGTGTAGAACTTCACCGCGAAGCCGCGCACATCGCGCGGGGTATCGACACTGCCTGCGCCGCCCGCGACAGTTGAAATGCGGGTGAACACCGGTGTCTGCTTGCCAACCTCGGAGAACAAACCGGCCTTGGTCAGCTGCGGGATCGCGCGGGTGCATTCAAATACGCCGTGCGCGGCTGATCCGCGCGCATGGACGATCCGCTCAGGGATGCGCTCGTGATCGAAGTGGAAGATTTTCTCGCGCAGGACAAAATCTTCGAGCAGCACTGGGCCGCGCGTCCCCGCTTTCAGGCTGTTCTGGTTGTCGGAAACCCGGATTCCCTGATTGGTGGTGAGATGGGCGGTGGCATCACTATGATCCGCATCGTGCGCCACTTGCTGGTGGGTCTCGCCGCCGTTGCCGGTGGTCAGTGGCAATACCGAATTTGACCCTGCGGACTTATTTGGTGTCTTGGCCATGGTATTCTCCAGCTTGTGAGGGTGCAGGGACAGGCGCGCTGCATTGGCACGCCTCTTCCTTGTCGAGAGTAATCAGCGGACTTTCGGGGCGGCCCATTGTCCAGTTTTTGGTGAAGCGCACCGAAGGGTTGGGTGCACACCAGACTTCGCCACTGGCGTTGAGGGCAGTCACCCAGATCAGGTTATGCTCCTGACCATAATCGATCACGCCGAAGGCATAGCCATCGCCTTTGCCTAGCACATGAAGGGGGAGCGTCGGATTGAGCTGCGTGAACATAGGGCCTCGAAGTTTGCAGTTTGAACGCCTGCTTTGGCCAAAGGTTCCCGCCTGCTGGCCTTGCCCCGCGCGGCGCAGGCTCCTAAAGCCGCGCCTATGAAACGCTCCACCGGACAAGACCGCTCGATCACGTCAAAATGGCGCCCCGCCACCCGCGCTGTGCGCGCCGGGACCTGGCGCTCCGAACAGGGTGAAACCAGCGAAGCGATGTTCCTGACATCAGGCTACAGCTATGACGAGGCCAGCATTGCCGCCGCGCGCTTTGCCGGTGAAGCCCCCGGCATGACCTATTCGCGTACGCAAAACCCCAGCGTGCAGATGCTTGAAGAGCGCATCGCGATGATGGAGGGCGCCGAGGCCTGCCGCGTGCAAGCCTCGGGCATGGCGGCAATGACGGCGGCGATGCTGTGCCACCTTTCGGCGGGCGATCACATGGTCGCGGGCCGGGCGCTGTTCGGCCCTTGCCGCTGGGTGATTGACAACCTGCTGCCGCGCTTCGGCATCACCGCAACCGTGGTCGATGGACGGGACAATGCGGCGTGGGAAGCGGCGATCCAGCCGAACACGACGATGTTCTTTTTCGAGACCCCGGCCAATCCGACGATGGACTTGGTGGACATTGAATATGTCTGCGGGCTGGCAAAGGCGCACGGCATCCTGTCGGTGGTCGATAACGCCTTCTGTACGTCAGCGCTGCAGCGACCGATGGATTTCGGCGCGGATGTTGTTGCCTATGCGGCGACCAAGCTGATGGACGGGCAGGGGCGGGTGCTGGCAGGCGCGGTCTGCGGATCGGCAGAATTTATCAATGACAAACTGCTGCCGTTTCAGCGCAACACCGGGCCGACGCTGGCCCCGTTCAACGCCTGGGTAGTGCTGAAAGGCCTTGAAACGCTGGACCTG